>NZ_JBEXID010000088.1:0-27535 GCF_040608395.1 Streptomyces sp. NPDC005181 | reverse complement strand
TGCAACGTCGCACCGATGTCCGACGTCCGGGTCGTGGTCATCGACTGCACCGACACCGGCGCATCCCCACCGACCGCCACCGACCCGACCTGGATGCGCCGTGAATGACGGCGCATCGCGAGCGGCCGGGCCGGCAGCTCGGGGAGCCCCAGTGCGACTGGTTCTCCAGCGGTCATGACGTCACCGGCTCCCGGAGACGGTCTCGCGCGCGGCACGCAGGGACTCCTTGAGCGAGCCCATCGTGGCGAGGACGGCGGTGGGCTCGTAGCCGCAGTGCGCCATGCAGTTGGCGCAGCGCGGGTCCTTGCCGCGGCCGTACTTGTCCCAGTCGGTCTCCTCGATGAGTTCCCGGTACGTCGGGACGTACCCGTCGCTCATCAGATAGCAGGGCCGCTGCCAGCCGAAGAGCGAATAGTTGGGGATCGCCCAGGCCGTGCAGGGGAAGTCCGCCTTGCCCTCCAGGAAGTCCAGGAACAGCGGCGAGTGGTTCAGCCGCCAGCGGGCCCGGTTGCCGCCCGCGAAGGACTTCTTGAAGAGCTCGCGGGTCTGCTCGACGCCGAGGAAGTGCTCCTGGTCGGGTGCCTTCTCGTATGCGTAGGCGGGCGAGATCATCATCTCGTCGACCTTCAGGTCGTCATTGAGGTAGTTGAGGACCTCGATGACGGTCTGCGGGGTGTCGGTGTTGAAGAAGGTGGAGTTCGTGGTGACCCGGAAGCCGCGCCGCTTGGCCTCCTTGATCGCCGCCACCGCCTCGTCGAACACGCCTTCCTTGGCGACCGATTCGTCGTGCCGCTCGCGCAGACCGTCGATGTGCACGGCGAAGGCGAAAAACGGCGACGGGGTGAATTTCTCGATCTTCTTGCGCAGCAGCATCGCGTTGGTGCAGAGGAAGACGTACTTCTTCCGCGCCACCAGCTGCCGCACGATTTCATCGATCTGGGGGTGCATCAGGGGTTCACCGCCCGCGATGGAAACCATCGGGGCACCCGATTCCAGCACCGCGCCGACGGCTTGGGCCACCGGCATCCGCTGCTTGAGGACTCCGGCCGGATGCTGGATCTTTCCGCAGCCCTCGCACGCCAGATTGCAGGCGAACAAAGGCTCCAGCTCGACAATGAGCGGGAATTTGTCCCGCTTGCGGAGCTTCTGTTCAATGAGGTACGTCGCAACCTTGATGGTCTGACGGAGCGGCATGGCCATCTAGCTCACCTCCTGGGGAGCAGCAAAGATCGGTGCCATTCATAGAAAGCCGGCAGGACAGCACGGAGAACACGGAAAGCCGATATTCCACCGCGTACCGTGCCGATGCGGACGAGCTCATGCTCCGGGGCGTCCACGACCACCCGTACGGCCGCAACCGGGCGTGGCCCGGTCCGCAGGGCGGTGCGGAGTGTGGCGGCGGACTCCATGTCCACAGCGATCGCTCCGGTGGCCCGCAGCTCGGCCCGCTCATGTCCGCGTACGACATGGCCGGAGCCGGTCAGCGGACCGGTGTGGACGGTGCGGCCCGGCACCGTCCTGGCGAGCGCCTCGGCAAGCAGGCCTGCACCGGTGCAGGCCGTCGAGTCCCCGGCTTCCCGGGTCTCGTCGGCGACCACCAGATCTCCCGGGTGCATGCCGGGCGCGAGCCCGGCGCAGAACCCGGAGGCGATGACCGCGGCGCCGAGCGCCCGGTCCTGGCCGAGCGCGCGCGCCACGGCCGTCTCGGCGGCTTTCGGGCCCATGCCCGTACGGAGCACGGTCACCTGGTCCGGGGCGCCGCCCGCCCTTCCTCTGCCGCTGCGCAGGGCCAGTTGCTCGATACCGAGCGCGCAGGCGATCAGCAGCGGCGCCGCGGGGCCGGACGGCGCCGGTGCATCGCCCATCAGACCCCCTCTCGGACGGTCGTGCGGCCGGCGAACGGGTCGCCGTACACGTACCGCCCGAGTGCGGTGAGCGGGAAGACCTGCCGGTAGAGGTGGTAGTTGATGGAGAAGTCCCAGGGGAACCCGGTCCCGGTGAAGTACGGCTCGTCCCAGGACCCGTCGGCCTGCTGGGCCTCGGTCAGCCAGGCGATGCCCCGGGTCACCGCAGTGCTCTCGCGCCGGCCGGCGGCGAGGAGTGCCAGGAGCGCCCAGGCGGTCTGGGACGCGGTCGACGCACCGTGCCCGATCCACTTCTCCTCCTGGTACGAGCGCAGATCCTCGCCCCAGCCGCCGTCGTCGTTCTGCACGGACTCCAGCCAGCCGACCGCCCGGCAGATCGCCGGATGGGCGGTGGGCAGTCCGGCAGCGATCAGAGCGGGCACCACCGACCCTGTTCCGTATACGTAGTTGACGCCCCAGCGGCCGAACCAGGCACCGCTCGCCTCCTGTTCGGCAAGCAGCCATTCGATGCCCCGTCGGGCGGCGGGGTGGTCGGAATGCCCCTCCATGGCGAGCATCTCCACCACGTGTCCGGTGACATCGGCGGACGGCGGGTCGATGACCTCTCCGAAGTCGCAGAACGGCAGCCGGTTGGGGAACGGGCTGGTGTTGTCGGCGTCGAATGCACCCCAGGCCCCGTTGCGGGACTGCATGCCGAGGTTCCAGCGCACCCCGCGTTCGATGGCGGCCTCGACACCGGCCGGGTTCGGGTGCCGGACCCGGCGCAGTGCGAGGACCACCTCGGCGGTGTCGTCGATGTCCGGATAGTTAGCGTTGTGGAACTCGAACGCCCATCCGCCCGGGTCCAGTTGAGGTCGGCGTACGGACCAGTCGCCGGGCCTGACGATCTCCTCGCCGAGCATCCAGTCCGCCGCCTTCACGAGCGCGGGATGGTCGGGACTGACTCCGGCATCGGCGAGCGCGATGGTGGCGAGGCAGGTGTCCCAGACCGGTGACTGGCAGGCCTCGATCATGCGGGCGCCGTCCTCGCGCCAGATAGCGAACCGGTTCAGCGAATCCAGGCCGGCCCGCATCACGGGGTGGTCGAGGTCGTAGCCGAGGAGATGCAGGGCGATGACGGAGTACACGGCGGGCGGCTGGATGCCGCCCCAGCAGCCGTCGTTCTCCTGGCGTTCGATGATCCAGCGGGCCGCCGCGTTCATGGCGACCCGGCGCAGCCGTCGCGGGGCCACCTTGTGGTAGACGTGCAGGGCCTTGTCGAGGCGCTGGAAGACGCCGTCCCAACTGACCGCCGGCGCACGGCGCTTGGGCGGGTTGGGGACGAGCGGGTCGGTGTGCAGTTCGTCGAGGGCGAAGGGTGCGGGCCGTACCGGCCGCTTCGCCGAGACGACGGTCAGCGGCACAATCGTCTGCCGGGCCCAGCAGCCGAAGTCGTAGATGTTGAGCGGGACCCACTTCGGGAAGAACATCAGCTCCGGTGGGAGCTCGGGCAGGTCGTCCCATTTCCACCAGCCGAACAGGGCCAGCCAGATCCGGGTGAAGACGCGGCTCTCCGCGATGCCGCCCTGTTCCCTGATCCACCTCGAGGCGCGGGCCATGTGCGGGTCGTCCGGCCGGTCTCCGGCCAGCCGCAGCGCGACGTACGCCTCGATGGTGGTGGAGAGCTCACCCGGGCCTCCGTGGAAAGTAGCCCAGGTGCCGTCGCCGAGCTGTTCGCCGCGGATGAAGAGGGCGGCCGACTCCACGGTGGCCGGGTCCTGAATGCCGAGGAACTGGCGGAGCAGCAGATCCTCGGCGTCCATGGTGACATTGGTGGCGAGGTCGCCCTTCCACCAGCCCTGGTCGTCCTGTCTGCCGAGGAGATGCTCCACCGAGCGTTCCGCGGCCCGCCGCGCGGCGGCGAGTACGTCGTCCGCGGCGATGGTTGATTCGGTCGGTTCGCTGGCCGAGGCTGCGCGGGGGTTCACAGCCCCGGTGCTTCCGTCGGTCGTCGCTGTCATGGCTTCCCCTTCGTGCAGTTGGTCCTCTGCTGTGCTGGGGTCTCCGTCGGCCGACGCCCTTCGAGGGCGCCGGCCGGCGACTGCGAGTCATATGCGAATGGTGATCATCTCTTTCGTACGACGACGAAGTCCGCGAGCGCCATGAGCTGCGCACGCACGGTTTCCGGCATGTCGACACCGTTCAGCGCCTCGATGGCGACCGCATGCTGCCGACGGGCCTCCTGGGCGGTCCACTCGCGGCCGCCCGCCTCCTCGATGAGCGCCGCCCGGGCGGCGAACTCCTCCTCGGAGAAGCTGTCGAAGTCGGTGCTCTTGGCGTCCGCTGCGAGCAGCTCGCCGAGACGCTCCGAGGCCGGTCCGCCCGCGGCGAGCGCGGCGACGACCGGCAGGGACTTCTTGCGCTGACGCAGGTCGCTCCAGGTCTGCTTGCCGGTGGACTCCGGGTCGCCCCAGATACCGAGCAGATCATCGACGGCCTGGAAGGCGAGGCCGAGGTGGTAGCCGAACGCCTCCAGGGTGTCGGCGGTACGGTCGTCGGCGCCGCCGAGCACTGCGCCGATGGAGACGGCGCAGGCGAGCAGGGCGCCCGTCTTGTTGCCCTCCATCTCCAGGCACTCCTCGACGGTGACCCGCTCGCGGTGCTCGTAGGAGATGTCCTGGGCCTGCCCGTCGATGAGCTTGCGGGTGGCGGTGGTCAGCCGGCGGGCCGCGCGGCCCGCCTCGACCGTGCCGAGCTCCAGCAGGATCTCGTTGGCCAGCGCGAACAGCGCGTCGCCGACCAGGATCGCCTGGGCGGGCCCGTGCACCTTCCATACGGTGTCACGGTGGCGGCGCTGCTCGTCGCCGTCCATCAGGTCGTCGTGCAACAGCGAGAAGTTGTGCACGAGTTCGACGGCGACCGCGCCGGGGATGCCGGCCTCGGCCGCAGCGCCCGCAGCCTCCGCGGACAGCAGGGCGAGCGCCGGGCGGACGGCCTTGCCGCCGTCGCCGTCGGAGGGCCGGCCCTGTGCGTCGATCCAGCCGAAGTGGTAGGCGGCGACGGTGTCCATGGGCGGCGCGAGCCGGTCAACCGCGGCCCGGAGCACCGGAGCGGACAGGGCCCGTCCGCGCTCCAGTAGCGCGGTGACGTCCGCGGTGTCTACCGCGGTGTCGAAAGCCGGATTCGCCGGGGTCACTGACTCTCCTCTTGTTCCGGTGGTACTGCTCATGCCGCCTCCTGCAGCGGATGTTCGTGGGTACGGCCGAGCACACGGAGCGCAGCGTCCGCGGCGCTGGATCCGCTGCGCACCGCACCCTCCATCGTCGCGGGCCAGCCGGTGGCGGTCCATGCTCCGGCCAGATAGAGGCCGGGGGCTCGGGTGCGGGTACCGGGACGCAGTCGGCCGACGCCGGGTGCGGGAGCGAAGGTCGCTGTGCGTTCCCGGGTGACGAAGAAGTCCCTGATGCCGGCTCCGCGGGCGGCCGGCAGGAGCCGTTCCAGCTCGGGCAGGTAGCGCCTGCGCAGTTCGGCGACGGGCAGGTCGATCTCGTCGTCGGCCGCGGACTGGGAGAGCGCGAGGTACTGTCCGGGGCCGGTCAGCCCGGAGGCGTCCGTACGGTCGAAGACCCACTGGACCGGGGAGCCGAGCGCGGCGAAGAACGGGCGGCGCAGCACTTTGCGGTCGTAGACGACGTGCACGTTGAGGATCGGCGAGGTACCGATGGCGAGCAGCCTGCCCGGCTCGTCGAGTGCGCCTGCGGGCAGCAGGTCGTGGGTCTCGCGCTGCGGGACGGCAAGAACGACGGTGTCCGCCTCGATCCGTTCGGCGCCCGTGTCGACGATCCAGCGTCCGTCGCCGGTACGGGTCACGGTGTCTGCCTTGGTGCGCAGCTCGGTCCGTACGCCCGCGGCGTCGAGCGCCTTGCGGGTCAGCGTGTCGTGCACCTCGCCGAGCGGCACGCTCGCCCAGCCGATGTCGGCGGCGCCGGGCTCGGAGAGGAGTCCGGTTTTGAAGACCTTCGCGGCGAGGGCCAGCGAGGAGTTCGGGGCGGTGGCGTTGAGCGTGGCGACGCCGACGAGGTCCCACAGCGCCTCGATGGTGCGGGGGGACTGCCCGTGGCGGGTCAGCCAGCTGCCGAAGTCGATGGTGTCGAGCGCCGGGTCGTCCGGGTCGAGCCGGCCGAGCGCCAGTGCGGCGCGCCCGACGCCCACCCGCTCGGCGAGCGAGAGGTGCGGATAGCCGGCGAGTCCGGCGGCGAGGTGGAACGGCACCGGCAGGGCGTTGCGGCGCAGCCGTCCGAGCCGGGGCCCCGAGGGGCGTCCGACATCGAGAACGGGCACGTCCAAACGGTTTTGCAGGGGCGCCAGACGGGCGCCGCCGACCCGGTCGAGGAACCAGCGGTAGGCCGTGCAGCAGCGCAGATAGACATGCTGGCCGTTGTCCACGGTGAGTTCGCCGCGCTTGAAGGAGAACGCGAGTCCGCCGAGCCGGGGCCGTCCTTCGAGCAGGGTCACGTCAAGCCTGGCGTCGGCGAGACGGAGGGCCGCGGTGATGCCGGCCAGTCCGCCGCCGATCACGACCGCGCGGGAGGAACGCAGGGCCTCGTCGGTCACGCGTCCCCCTTTCGCGAGGTCGCTCCGGCCGGCCGGGCCGTTCCGGCCAGGCCCGTCTTTTCGGTCAGGCACGTTGTTTCAGTCAGGGACGCGTCAGACCACCGCAGGGTTGCCCCGGGTTCGGATCGACAGTCCGTGATGCACATGGTGCGCGAGACATCTGCGTTGCGCATCAGACACGCCCCCGGGCCGTCCGGCGCGAGATGTACCGCGCGTCCAGACCCGACAGGCCACGCACCGCGACATACGCCTTCTCGCGGCCCGGCAGCGACACCCGGCCGCGCAGCACCGCCTCGGGGTCGCGCTCGATCCGGTCGAGCAGGCGGCGGTAGATGCCGGCCATGGCGGCCACACAGGCGCCGCTGCGGCGGTCCAGCATCGGCAGCAGCCGGTAGCCCTCGGCGAAGAGGGCGCGGGCGCGCCGCACCTCGAAGTGGACGAGGCCGGCGAAGTCGGAGCCGGGCGGCGGGGTGGCCCCGTGGAAGCCGGCGGAACAGCCGAACTTGGCGAGGTCGTCGGCGGGCAGATACGTACGCCCGTTGCCCGCGTCCTCGCGGACATCGCGCAGGATGTTGGTCAGCTGCAGGGCGAGGCCGAGCGTGTCGGCGTACTCCGCGGCGCGGTCGGCGCCGGGTGCGCCCGGTTCCGTACCGAAAACGCCCAGGCTGAGCCGGCCGATGGCCCCCGCGACACACCGGCAGTAAACCTTGAGGTCGTCCCACGTCTCGTACGTCGCGCCGCGCACGTCCATCAGCACGCCGTCGATCAGCTCGTCGAGCCCGCCGAGCGGCAGCGGGAACCGGCTCGCGGCGTCGGCGAGCGCGACGGCCACCGGGTCGGTGTCGTCCTCGTCGATCGCACCGTCCCGGATCCGGTCCAGCAGCGTGCGGGTGTTCTCCAGCCGGAGCCGTTTGGTGTCCGGCTCCAGCTCACCGTCGCCGATGTCGTCGACCCGGCGGGAGAAGGCATACAACGCCGACATGGCCTGCCGCTTCTCGGCCGGCAGCAGCCTGATTCCGTACGCGAAGTTACGCGCCTGCTGTCCGGTGACGGCCTCGCAGTAACTGTATGCGGCCTGTACCGGCGCCGACATGTACGTCGTCTGTCCCTCCACGGTCCGGCTCACCCCTCTCTACGCGCTCTTCGCAAGACAACTCCCACCTCGCGCAGCAAGCTGGGCTTGGTGGGCTTGGGCGGTCCGGGCAGTACATCGAACCCGGCGGCCGCAATCGCGGTGAGGGCGGCACGTCCCCCTCCCACAAATCCGGCGAGAAGCAGCTTGAGCCTGCCGTGGACGCTACCCACCAAGGGGGTGCCTTCATTCAGCAGGTTCCGGGCGCGTTCTGCTTCGTATGCAACCAGTGCGCGCACCGATGCGCCTCCGGAGGGGGTTGCCAGGTCGGCCTCGGTGACATGGAACCTGGCCATGTCGTCGGCCGGCAGATAGATCCGGTCGCGGCGGAGGTCCTCGGTGACGTCCTGGAGGTGCTCGACGATCTGCAGGGCGGTGCAGACGGCGTCGGAGCGGCGGATCCGCTCGGGGCTCGCGGTGCCGGTGATTTCGAGGACCAGGCGGCCGACGGGGTTGGCGGAGAGTTCGCAGTAGGCGAGGAGCTCCTCGTACGTCCCGTACCGCCGGACCTTCTGGTCCTGCCGGTTGGCCTCGATGAGCCCGAGGAACGGCTCGGGGGTGAGCGAGCAGCGCCGCACCGTGGGGCACAGCGCACGCAGCAGCGGGTGGTGCGGGCCGTCGCTGCCGGTGTCGAAGACGCGGTGCAGATCCGCCTCGAACGCGTCGAGCATCGCGAGCCGGTCATCGGCCTGCGCGGGGTCCAGCCCGAGGTGGCGGGCGTCGGCGCCGCCGGGGGCGAGATCGCCGTCACCGATGTCGTCGACCAGGCGGGCGTAGCCGTACACCGCCATCAGATCGTCACGCCAGGCGCGCGGCAGGAAGAAAGGGGCCACGGGGAAGTTCTCGTCCGCGGCCTTGTCCAGCGTGGCGGGTACAGCGGCGTCATGGCGCGCCTGCCGGGTACGGGTCACCACTGACCGTCCGGTGCGGGGACGGCATATACACCTCGGAGCTGGAGATTTTCCGTCATTGCCGTCACATCTCCCGTTCTACACTGCCGACCCAAAACATCCCATTCCGGACACGCCGCCCGCTCTCCCGAGTGCGGAGGACCACCTACGGGCGGTGCGACCCGGCGGTATCGCCCCACTTGCTACGAATCAGCACCCGTACAGCTTACGTTGTACAACGTCCAGTCATACGCCGGGGTGTAGCGCGCATTACAACAATGCCGCGTTCTCCGCCAACCTTCCCCGCGTGCAAGGAAATTGACGTCATCCGGCGGGAGGAGATCCGCCCCGGGCGTGCGCCGGGCGCGGCGCGCGCCCCCACGGCCTCCGCGGTCCGGACACGGCAGCGGCCTCCGCCGGAGTGCTCCGGAGGAGGCCGCTGGTGTCGGAGGGCGGCGGGGGCGCTACTTCCCGGTCTCCCGCTCGTACGCCTTGAGGACCTCGTCGGTGGGACCGTCCATCAGCAGCTCGCCCTTCTCCAGCCACAGCACCCGGTCGCAGGTGTCCCTGATGGACTTGTTGCTGTGGCTGACCAGGAAGACCGTGCCCGCTTCCTTGCGCAGCTCACGGATGCGCTTCTCGGAGCGGATCTGGAACTTGCGGTCGCCGGTGGCCAGCGCCTCGTCGATCATGAGGACGTCGTGCTTCTTGGCGGCAGCGATGGAGAAGCGCAGCCGGGCGGCCATGCCGGAGGAGTACGTCCGCATCGGCAGGGTGATGAAGTCGCCCTTCTCGTTGATACCCGAGAAGTCGACGATCCCCTGGTAGCGCTCGCGGATCTCCTCGCGCGTCATGCCCATCGCGAGCCCGCCGAGCACCACGTTCCGCTCGCCGGTCAGGTCGCTCATCAGCGCCGCGTTCACACCGAGCAGCGACGGCTGGCCGTCCGTGTACACCTTTCCGTGCTCGGTCGGCAGCAGACCGGCGATGGCCCGCAGCAGGGTCGACTTGCCGGAGCCGTTGGAGCCGATGAGACCGATGGCCTCGCCCCGGTAGGCGGTGAAGGAGACCCCGCGCACGGCATGCACCTTCCGGACTCCGCGCGCCTCGCCCTTGCCGCGGCGCAGTATCCGGCTCAGCGCCGCGGTGGCACTGCCCTTGCCTCCGCCGCCGGCGTTGACCCGGTACACGATGTGCACATCGTCGGCGATGACGGTGGGGACGCGCCCCGAAGTGTTGTCCTCAGCCACGGCCGTACCGTTCCTCTGCCTTCCAGAAGTACACAAAGCCCGCGACGCCGATGAAGGCCGCCCAGGCGAGCCCGACGATCCACACGTGCGGCGGCAGGTTCTCGGAGCCGTACCCATCGATCAGCGCGAAGCGGATCAGGTCCATGTAGATGGCCGCCGGGTTGTACTGCAGCACCCTGCCGATCCACTCCGGCCTGTCCTGGAGCATCAACGGGATGGAGAACATGACACCGGACGCGTACATCCAGGTGCGCATGACGAAGGGCATCAGCTGGGCCAGGTCCGGGGTCTTGCTGCCGAGCCTGGCCATGATCAGGGCGAGACCGGTGTTGAAGACGAACTGCATGACCAGCGCGGGGACGATCAGCAGCCAGGACAGCGACGGATAGCTGCCGAAGCCGACCACCACGACCGCCATCACGATCATCGAGTACAACAGCTGCTGGAGCTGTTGCAGCGAGAACGAGACGGGCAGCGAGGCGCGCGGGAAGTGCAGCGCGCGCACCAGCCCGAGGTTTCCGGAGATCGCCCGTACGCCCGCCATCACCGAGCTCTGCGTAAAGGTGAAGACAAAGACGCCCGTCACCAGGAAGGGGATGAAGACCTCCTGGGACATTCCCTTCCTGGTGCCCAGAATCAGCCCGAAGATCAAGAAGTAGACCAGGGCGTTCAGCAGCGGCGTGGCCACCTGCCACAGCTGGCCGAGCTTGGCCTGGCTGTACTGGGCGGTCAGCTTCGCCCGGGAGAACGCCATGATGAAGTGGCGCCGCCCCCAGAGCTCCTGCACGTACTCGAACAGCCCGGGCCGGGCGCCGCTCACCGTCAGGCCGTACTTTCCGGCCCTCTCGGCGGCGCTCAGGCCGTCGTCGGTGGATGGCGGGGTGCTCAGCGCGACCGCACCATCATGGGTTGTGTCACTCACCAGATGAAACTCTCGTATTCAAGATGCGCAGCCAGTCGCGGGCGCGGTTCAGGCGGACAGGTCCCGTAAAAAAAATACGCCTCATGCTCTCAGAGGAGAGCTTCTCAGATCACGGGAGGTCGGCCGAGTCTGGTCAGCCGCCATACCGTACGCCACTTCATCGGACGACGTGGTCCGCAAGGCTTTGCCCAGCCTTCCCGGAATCCGCCGAACCACGCCTTGAGGGCGGGGCCCGAGGGCTTGCGGAGCAGGGTCAGCAGCAGCCAGACGCCGAGGTAGACGGGGACCAGCGGCGCGGGCAGATTGCGGCGCGCCAGCCAGACCCGGTTACGGGCCACCATCCGATGGTAGACCGCGTGCCGCGACGGGGCGGTGGTCGGATGGTTGAGCACCATGTCGGCGCGGTAGTCGATCATCCAGCCGGCGTCCAGTGCCCGCCAGGCGAGATCGGTCTCCTCGTGCGCGTAGAAGAAGTCGCCCGGCAGCCCGCCGACCTCGGCGAGGATCCGGGTCCGGACGGCATTGGCGCCGCCGAGGAAGGTCGTCACCCGCGACGAGCGCATCGGGTCGGCGGCGCGCAGCCGCGGAACGTGGCGGCGCTGGGTGACACCGGTGTCCGGGTCGGCGATCCGGAAGCTGATGATCCCCAGCTTCGGGTCCTGCTCGAACGCCTGCCGGCACAGCTCGGCGGTGTCGGTCAGCGGCAGCAGTCCGTCGTCGTCCAGGAAGAGCAGGGCGTCGACGTCGGCGCCGGACGGGCCGAAGGCCTCGATGCCGACGTTGCGGCCGCCGGGGATGCCCAGGTTCTCGGGGAGCTCGACCGTCCGGACGCCTGCGGGGACGTCCGGCACCGGGGCGCCGTTGCCGACGACCACCACCTCGATCCGGTCGCCGTCCTGCTTGGCGACCGAATCGAGGAGGGCGCGCAGTTCGTCAGGACGGTTGCCCATCGTGATGATGACCGCGCCGAGCTTCATGGGAGTGCTCACTTCAGCCTGCTCGATGCCAGTACCGACACCAGGTGCAGCAGCGTCTGCACGAGGGCGATACCGGCCAGCACGGCGACGCCGAGCCGGGAGAAGAACAGGTCGCCCCTGACCGCGTCCAGGACTGCCAGGACCAGGATCAGCAGGGATGCCTCGATCCCGAGCACCAGGCGGTGGAACTTCAGCGCCGCGGCGGCCTTGCGGGCCAGCGCCAGACCGGACGAGCGCGGCTCCGACGCCGCCTCCTTGACGGGCGGCAGCCCGCCCTGGTGACGGGCGACGCCGACGAGGTCGGTCTCGGCCTTGATCAGGACAGCGCCGAGGGCGGCGAGGGTGCCGAGGAAGGCCCACAGCCAGTCGATCCGCCCGGAGCCCCACGGATCAGCCGCGCGCAGGCCGAAGCCGACCAGCACCGCCGCGTCGCAGAGGTAGGCACCGACGCGGTCCAGGTAGACGCCGCCGAGCGAGAACTGCTTCCTCCAGCGGGCGATCTCGCCGTCGATGCAGTCGAGCAGCAGATAGAGCTGGACCATCACCACCCCGAGGACAGCGCCCGCGATCCCGGGCACCAGCAGAGCCGGGGCAGCGAGGACACCGCAGACCGTCATCAGGTAGGTCAGTTGGTTCGGCGTGATCTTGGTGTTCACCAGGTACGGGTCTATGTGCAGCGAGATCTCCCGCATGTACATGCGCCCGGCCCAGTGCTCACCGCTGCGCCGGTCCTTCACGCCCTCCGGGTGAACGACCGGACGGAGTTCAGCTACGGATGGTCTTGGCATAGTCGGCGTACGCGTCCCTGATCTGGTCGGTGGACAGGTTGAGGTGTTCCAGGATCGTGAAGCGTCCCGGGCGCGTCTGCGGGGCGTAGTCGACGGCCTGGACGAACTCGTCGGCGGTGAAGCCGATCTCGTCGGGCAGGACCGGCAGCCCGTGGCGGCGCAGGGTGGCCGCCATGAGCAGCGACTCGTCCCGTGCGCCCCGCAGATGCATGGCAAAGCAGGCGCCGAGGCCGACCTGTTCGCCGTGGCTGGCAGCGCGCTTGGGATACAGCAGATCGAAGGCGTGGTTGATCTCGTGGCACGCGCCCGAGGCCGGCCGGGAGTCCCCGGCGACCGACATGGAGATGCCGGTCAGCACCAGGCCCTCGGCCAGCACCTTCAGGAAGGAGTCGTCGCCGACCTCGCCGGGGTGGCGCAGCACGGCCTCGCCGGCCTGCCGGGCCATGGCCGCGGCGAGTCCGTCGATCTCCTCGCCGTTGACCTCGTGGGCGAGTTCCCAGTCGGCCACGCACGAGATGTTGGAGACCGCGTCGCCGATACCGGAGCGCACATAGCGGGTGGGCGCCTCACGGATGATGTCGAGGTCGATGACGACGGCGATCGGGGTGGGGACGCCGTACGAGCCCCGTCCGTTGTCGTTGTCCAGGGTCGCGACCGGCGAGCAGAGACCGTCGTGCGAGAGGTTCGTCGCGACCGCGACCATCGGCATGCCGACGCGCGCCGCGGCGTACTTCGCCACGTCGATGATCTTGCCGCCGCCGAGGCCCACCACGGCGTCGTACCGATTGCCCTTGATGTCGTCGGCGAGCTTGACGGCCGAGTCGATCGTGCCGTCGGCGACCTGGTACCAGTGGGCGCCGGGCAGCACCGGAGCGAGCCGCTTGCGCAGAGCCAGGCCGGAACCGCCGCTGATGGCGACGGCGAGCTTGCCGGAGGCGGAGATCCGCTGGTCGGCGAGGAGGGCCGCCAGATCGTCCAGGGCGCCGCGCCGGATGTCGACGACGACCGGCGACGGAATGAGCCGACTCAGTACTGGCACGCGATCTCACGGCCCTTCGCAAGGTCGTCGTGGTTGTCGATCTCGACCCACGTCACGTCGCCGATGGCAGCCACGTCGACGGTGAAGCCGCGGTTCACGAGCTCCTGGTAGCCGTCCTCGTAGTACAGGTCGGGGTCGCGCTCGAACGTCGCCTTCAGGGCGTCGGCGAGCTCGGCGGCGGCCTCGGGCTCGATCAGGGTGACGCCGATGTACTCGCCGGTCGCGGTGACCGGGTCCATCAGCTTGGTGATGGACCGCACGCCCTTGTCACCGTCGGTGATGACCTTCATCTCCTCGTCGGCGAGGTGCTTCACCGTGTCGAGGGCAAGGATGATCTTCTGGCCGTTGCCGCGGGCGGCGAGGAGCGTCTTCTCGACGGAGACCGGGTGCACGGTGTCGCCGTTGGCGAGGATCACACCTCGCGCGAGGACGTCACGGGCGCACCACAGGGAGTAGGCGTTGTTCCACTCCTCGGCCTTGTCGTTGTCGACGAGGGTGAGCGTCAGGCCGTACTTCGCCTCGAGCGCGGCCTTGCGCTCGTAGACGGCCTCCTTGCGGTAGCCGACGACGATCGCGACCTCGGTGAGGCCGATCTCCGCGAAGTTGGCCAGCGTGAGGTCGAGCACGGTCTTCTCGCCGTCGACCGGCACGAGGGCCTTCGGAAGCGTGTCGGTGTAGGGGCGCAGACGCCGTCCGGCACCGGCTGCGAGTACGAGGCCGATCATGCGGGTTCTCCTTCGTCGTGAACGGCAGGTGCTCCGGAGGAGACCCAGAAACGGATGGACTCGACAAGCACCACCAGTGCCACGGCCACTGCGAGAGCGGTGAGTGCCACGGTGAAGCCTGAATGCTGAGTGAATACGGCGGCGAGTACGGCCACCACCAAGGTCCGGCCCTCGTGCCCACCGATCGTCCGCACCAGCCACTGGGGCGGCGCGCCGGTGCCCCCGCGAATGCGGTACACCGTGTCGTAGTGATGGTAGGCGACGGCCGAAATCAGTCCGAAAGCCGCAGGAAGGGCTTGATCGACATCGCTGCGGGCGGCCAGAGCAAGGATCGTGCAGTACTCCGCCGCCCTGAATATCGGGGGTACGAGCCAGTCGAGTGCGCCCTTGAGCGGGCGGGCCACGGCGACGCCTGAGCAAACCGCGTAGAAGACCGCGGCGACGATCATCTGCCGGCTGCCGAACGGTTGCGTCAGTGCGGCGGCGACCAGGGCGAGCGCGCCGACGAGGGCTGCCGCCGGTGCGGCCCAGCCACCGCCGATTCGAGGTCCCCGCGCCGCCACGAGCTGGGCCAGCGGGCCGGAGTCCGCGAGGTCGGCGAGCGCCAGGGCGGCCCGGTCGGTGCGCTGCGCCTTACGGGTCAGCGAGCGCAGTAGGCGGCCGGCGGTGGTGTAGCAGGCCGCGACGGCACACCCGATCAGCAGGGCGTAGAAGACGATCCGCGGGGTGGTCGCCGCGGTCAGCACGGCGATCATCGCCCAGCGCTCACCGATCGGCAGAACTATCATCCGGCGCAGCCAGACCGTCCAGCCGACGCTGTCGAGCTTGTCGGAGAGGGCTGCCGTCGGGCTCGAATTGGCGATCGCGTCGTGGTTGGCCTCGTTGAACGAGAAGTCGACGACATGGCGGCAGGTCTGCAGCACCATCGCGCCGAGCGCGAGCGCCCATACGTCGTCGCCGTTGCGGGCGGCGCCGAGGGCGAGCCCCGCGTAGTACGCGTACTCCTTGGCCCGGTCGAACGTGGCGTCCAGCCAGGCGCCCATCGTCGAGTACTGCAGTGAGTAGCGGGCGAGCTGCCCGTCGGTGCAGTCCAGGACGAACGAGAAGAGCAGCAGCAGCCCTGCGGCGATGTAGCCGCCGCGGCTGCCGGTGGCCGCGCAGCCCGCCGCGATCAGCGCGGTGAGCAGCGAGGCGGTGGTGACCTGGTTCGGAGTGAGGCCGCGGCGCGCGCACCAGCGCGCGATGTAGCGCGAGTACGGGCTGATGAAGTACGTGGTGAAGAAGCCGTCGCGGGCCTTCACGGCGCTGCGCAGCCGTACCGCTTCGTCGTCGACCGCGGCCACGGCGGACTGCGCGGTGGCGCGGGCGGCCTGGTCGGCGGGGACGGCGGCGACGAGCGAGCCGAGCTCGGGGTGCTGCACGGCGGTGCCCTCGGCCTCCAGCGCGACGGCGAGGCGGCCGGGCACGGTGCGGTCGGTGACGGGCACGGTGTCCGCGCCGCCGGCCCGTCCCACAGGGACGCCCGCGCCGACTGCCGCGGCGGTGCTGCGCAGGGCCCGGACGAGCGCGGGGCGCACCTCCGGCTGCGCGGTGAGTGCACCGGGAACGGTAGCGGCGGGGAAGCGGGGGTCGGTCAGTCCGAGCCGGAGGGCGTGGACATGCCCGACGAAGCGGGGGTCGACGAGGGCGACGCGGGCGTCGGCGGGGGCAACGGCGAGCAGCTCCGCGGCTTCCGTGACACCAGCGGCGGCCTGCACGTCGAAGCCCAGCGACCTCAGATCGTCCTCGAGCGACGATCCGGGTACCGGCGCACCGGTGAGGATGGCGGTCGACAGACGAACTCACTCCTTGGTGCTGACAGGGTCGGCGCGCGACAGTGCGGCCCGGATGCGGGCCGGCGGCACGTCGGCAGAGGCTATCGGATGAACGGAAGCGGGAGTTCACCGCCCGTTTATGCTCCGTTCGGGGTGGAGCGGCATCATGCGGCGCCGCCCGCGATCATCATCGTCGATCCCTGCCTCGCCCCACAAACCGCGGTGACCACGGCCCGCGCCTCGGGTCATGGACCGCAGGGGCATAGACCTAGGCTGACAGGCATGACATGGCTGATTACAGGCGGAGCGGGATATATCGGGGCACATGTGGTGCGTGCCATGACGGCTGCCGGGGAGCGAGTGGTCGTCCTCGACGACCTCTCGACCGGCATTCCCGACCGGCTCCCGGCCGATGTACCGCTGGTCCGCGGCTCGGCCGCCGACCGCACACTGCTCGACCGGGTGCTCGCCGAGCACGCCGTGACCGGTGTGGTGCATCTCGCAGCGAAGAAGCAGGTCGGCGAATCCGTCGAGAAGCCGCTGCTGTACTACCGGGAGAACGTCTCGGGGCTCGCGGTCCTGCTCGAGGCCGTCGTCGCGGCCGGTGTGCGGCGCTTCGTCTTCTCCTCCTCGGCCGCGGTGTACGGCGTACCGGACGCGGAACTCATCGCCGAGGAGACCCCCTGTTCCCCGATCAATCCGTACGGTGAGACCAAGCTCGCCGGGGAGTGGCTGGTCCGGGCGGCCGGGAAGGCGCACTCCCTGTCCACCGGATGTCTGCGTTACTTCAATGTGGCGGGAGCGGCCCGACCGGAACTGTCGGACACCGGTGTCTTCAATGTCATTCCGATGTTCTTCGACCGGCTGACCCGCGGCGAGGCCCCCCGGATCTTCGGCGACGACTATCCGACCCCGGACGGGACCTGCGTCCGCGACTACATCCATGTCGCCGATCTCGCCGACGCGCATCTCGCGGTGGCCCGCAGGCTGAGCGCGCAGGGCGGTCCCGCGGACCTGACCGTGAACATCGGCCGCGGCGAGGGCGTATCGGTGCGCGAGCTCGCCGATCTGGTGGGCGAGATCACCGGCCACCCCGTCAAACCGGAGACCGAGCCGCGCCGGCCCGGCGACGCAGCCAGGGCCGTCGCCTCCGCCGCGCGGATGTCCGAGGAGCTGGGCTGGACGGCCCGGCGCGGGGTGCGGGAGGTGGTCGAGTCGGCCTGGGAGGGCTGGTGCCTGCGCCACCCCGAGGCGCTCCACGCCTGATCACCCACCGCTCTGACCTGCGACCATTTCCGCAGGTCAGAGCAGTTGACAACGGTGTTCAGTGCCGTGTTGCCGGATACCCCCCACCCGTAGTTCACTGGCCTTCTCGGACCGATACGGGTCCGGGTCCGCGAGACGACCGGAGGCGTCCCCATGGGGGCTGGGCACGATCACGGGCACACACACGGCGGCCCGCCGCCGACCGGCACCGCGGCCGCCGCATACAAGGGGCGGCTGCGGGTCGCGCTCTGCATCACGCTCACCGTGATGGTCCTGGAGATCATCGGCGGTCTGCTCTCGAACTCGCTCGCGCTCATCGCCGACGCCGCCCATATGGCGACCGACGCGCTGGGGCTCGGCATGGCGCTGCTGGCGATCCACTTCGCCAACAAGCCGGCCGGACTCAACCGCACCTTCGGCTACGCCAGGGCGGAGATCCTCGCGGCTCTGGCCAACTGTCTGCTGCTGCTCGGGGTGGGCGGCTATCTGCTGTTCGAAGCCGTCGAGCGCTTCATCACACCGACCGGGACCCGGGGCGGTCTGACGATCGTCTTCGCGCTGGTCGGCCTCGTCGCCAACATGATCTCCCTGTCGCTGCTGATGCGCGGACAGAAGGACAGCCTCAATGTGCGCGGCGCCTATCTGGAGGTGCTGGCGGACGCGCTCGGCTCGGTGACCGTGCTCGTCTCGGCGGGCATCATCCTGGCCACCGGCTGGCAGACCGCCGACCCGATCGCCTCGCTGATGATCGGCCTGATGATCGTCCCCCGCACGGTGAAGCTGCTCCGGGAGACACTCAATGTGCTGCTGGAGTCGGCCCCGAAAGGCGTCGACATGGCAGAGGTACGGGCCCACATCACGGCGCTGCCCGGAGTGCTGGACGTCCACGACCTGCACGCATGGACCATCACTTCGGGCATGCCGGTGCTCTCCGCCCATGTGGTGGTGCACCAGGAACTGCTCGACTCGATGGGGCACGAGAAGCTGCTGCACGAACTGCAGGGCTGCCTCGGCACGCACTTCGACGTCGAGCACTGCACGTTCCAGCTCGAACCGATCGGTCATGCGGAGCACGAGGCCAAGCTCTGTCACTGAACAGCCCCCAGGGGGACGGGTGTAGGGTCCCCGCAGAGGTATTCGGGCCTCGCCCGTGTCTGAGAGAGGAGCTGAGGTTGATGACCGTCGCGACGGCGCCTGCCCGGCGCAGCATTCGGTCCTTCTTCAACTCCCGGGTTCCCGGCTAGCCCGCCGACTCACGCCGAGTCGCCACGTTGGCCGGAACCCTCTCACTCAAGGGTTTCCCACGTTGACCGACAACGATCACACCGTCCGTGACGATCACGCCGTTCGTTACGAGGCGTTCTTCTCCCTGCACCACAATCTGCCCCGCCAGAGCCCCGGCTCCGACGCCACCACCCGGCAGCTGCTCGCCCTCACCGGCCCGCTGCCGCACCGTCCGCGCGTCCTCGATCTGGGCTGCGGCCCGGGCAGGGCGGCGCTGCTGCTCGCCGCCGAGGCGGGCGCCGAGGTGACAGCAGTCGACACCCACCAGCCGTTCCTCGACGAGCTGCGTGTGGCTGCCGAGGCGCGCGGGCTCGGCGACCGGATCCGCACCGTCCGGGCCGATATGGGCAAGCTCTCCGGCCCCGGCACACCGGACCTCCCGGACGGATCGTTCGATCTCGTCTGGGCCGAGGGGTCGGCGTACATCATCGGCTTCGACACCGCGCTTCGGGACTGGAAGCGGCTGCTCGCCCCGGGCGGCTCCCTGGTCGCCAGCCACTGCGTCTGGACGACGGACGAGCCGTCGGACGAGGCACGCGTCTTCTGGGACCAGGACGGCCCGATGCTCCCGGTGGCCGGGCAGACCGCGGTGGCCGTCGCGGCCGGCTATCACGTCCTCGGGGTGCGGGTGCAGCCCGACAGCGACTGGGACGAGTACTACGTCCCGCTCGCCCGGCACGTCGAGGACGCGGACTCTTCGGTGCCCGGCATGGCGTGGGCGCTCGCGTCCACCCGTGCGGAACTGGCCATGCGCCGCGACCACGGCAGGGAGTACGGCTACGCCGCGTACGCCCTGCGTCCCGCCGACCCCCGCTGGACGACCCGGCCGGAGACGGCGGCGGACATCGAGGCCGTGCACGTGGTCAACGCGGCCGCGTTCCCGACACGGGACGAAGCGCGTCTCGTCGACGCGCTGCGGGCCGATCCTCAGGCCTGGCTGCCCGGCCTGTCGTACGTGGCGCAGGACGGACCCGACGGTGACATCGCCGCGCACGCGCTGCTGACCCGGTGCCGGGTCGGTGACACGCCGGCGCTGGCGCTGGCCCCCGTGGCGACCGTCCCCGAGCGGCAGCGCGAGGGTGCCGGTCAGGCGGTGGTGCGGGCCGTGCTGGATGCGGCCCGGCTGCGGGGCGAACGGCTCGTGCTGGTGCTCGGGCATGCGGGGTACTACCCGAGGTTCGGCTTCGTACCGGCTTCCCGGTACGGGATCCGGCCGGGCTTCGACGTACCGGACGAGGCGATGATGGCTCTGGTACTCGACGATTCCGCGCCGGTGCCGCAGGGCACGATCCAGTACCCGGCGGCATTCGGGGTCTGAAGTGTGGTCCGGTTCCACCGCATCCGTGCAGTGCGGTGGGACCGGACATGCCAGGACCCGAAGTACGGACAAGCCGCTTTTGTACGGCAGACTTGAGCACACTCGAGGGGACCGGCGCACGGTGCCGGGGACCATAGCGAAGGATGGGTATGCCGACCACACCAGCCACCGCGGCGAACATCTCGTCGAACGGCACAGCAGAAGCGATCATGCTCGAACTGGTCGACGAGAACGGCACCACCATCGGCACGGCGGAGAAGCTCGCCGCCCACCAGGCACCCGGTCAACTGCACCGCGCGTTCTCCGTGTTCCTCTTCGACGAGCAGGGCCGGCTGTTGCTGCAGCGCCGCGCGCTCGGCAAGTACCACTCCCCCGGGGTCTGGTCGAACACCTGCTGCGGCCACCCGTATCCGGGCGAGGCACCCTTCGCCGCGGCCGCTCGGCGTACGTACGAGGAGCTCGGGATCTCGCCGTCGCTGCTTGCCGAGGCCGGCACCGTCCGTTACAACCACCCCGACCCGGCATCCGGGCTGGTGGAGCAGGAGTTCAACCATCTCTTCGTCGGACTGGCACAGGCGCAGCCGAGTCCGGACCCGGAGGAAGTCGGCGAGACGGCGTTCGTGGCCGCCGACGAGCTGGCGAAGCGGCATGCCGAGGCGCCGTTCTCGGCCTGGTTCATGACGGTGCTCGATGCGGCACGCCCGGCGATCAGGGAGCTGACCGGCCCGTCCGCGGGCTGGTGACAGCGGACCCGCCGGACGGGGCCGGTGGCGCACCGGCGGATCGGGGACGGTACGGACCGGCGGATCGGGGCGGGTGCGGGCAGTCAGAGGTTCGCGCTCAGTGGCAGCGCCGCCCAGATGATCTTTCCGCCGCCGGCGGTGTGCTCGACGTCGCAGGTACCGCCCGCTTCGAACGTGATCTCCCGGACCAGCAGCAGCCCTCGCCCGCCCGTCTGCGCGTAGTCCGTCTCCAGGGCCGTCGGCCGGTACGGATGGTTGTCCTCCACGGACACTCTGACCCATTCGGCGCCGACGGCCACCTCCACGGCGAGCTCCGGGGAGAGCAGTGCGGCGTGCTTCACCGCGTTGGTGACCAGCTCGGAGACGATGAGCAGGAGGCCCTGGGCGATGTCCTCGTCCATCGGCACGCCCTGGCGGTTCAGCAGATCGCGTACGGCGTGCCGGGCCTGCGGTACGGACACGTCGACAGCCGGCGCGGTGAAGCGCCAGACCCCTTCGTACGACACGGGCCGGGCCGGGACACTCCCGCGGCTCTCCATAGTTCCGGCACCCGCTTTCGACTCGATAGTCACTGCACGTCGAGTACAGAGTGCGGTGAGTGGTTGGTCCGGGCCGTGCTACTGAACAAAAGTCGACCTCTATCGACAGAATTTGATCACTTAAGTAGGACAGCGCCACTTCTCGGACTGTTTCTGATCTTCTTCTCTGGCTTGTCCGGCAGCTCCTCGGTCACCGTCTGCTGTGGACCGAAGGCACCCTGCAGCAGCGTCAAGCCGAACTGCTGCTCAGTTCCCTGCCCTGGACTGCGGGATCGGTCATCTGACAGCTCCTCACGGTGCGTGCCTGCTCCCGACCCCTTCTTGATCACAGGTTCGAACCGTACGGATAGCATCCGGCGCATGGACCGTGAGGAACCGCAGCTGAAGCACACCGTCGCGGACGGCGTCGCCACCGTCGTGATCAGCAACCCGGCCAAGCGCAACGCGATGACGGCCGCGATGTGGCAGGCGCTGCCCGCACTGCTGGACCGGCTGGCCGCCGGCCCCGCCGTGCGCGCCCTGGTCCTGACCGGCGCCGGGGACACCTTCTGTGCCGGTGCGGACATCTCCTCGCTCCGGGACCGGGCGAGCGATCCGGCCTACGATCCGCAGGCGCTCGCCGTGGCGGCCGAAGAGGCTCTGGCCGCCTTCCCCCGGCCGACGCTCGCCGCGGTGCGCGGCTTCTGCGTGGGCGGCGGCAGCCAGCTGGCGGCCGCCTGCGATCTGCGGTTCGCCGAAGAGGGTGCGTCCTTCGGCGTGACCCCGGCCAAGCTCGGCATTGTCTATCCCGCGTCGTCGACCCGGCGGCTGGTCGCGCTGATCGGCCCGGCCGCGGCAAAGCATCTGCTGTTCTCCGGCGAGCTGATCGGGACGGAGCGCGCGCTGCGGACCGGTCTGGTGGACGAGGTGTTGCCGGCCGGTGACCTGGACAAGCGGGTGGAGTCGTACGTACGGATCCTGGCCTCGCGCTCGCAACTGACGCAGGCTGCGGCGAAGGAGTACGCCGCGGGACGTGCGGACCGCGACGCGTACTGGGCGGAGCAGGCGCGCCGTAGCGGCGACACCGCAGAGGGTGTCACCGCCTTTCTTGAGCGGCGGGCGCCGCGCTTCACCTGGACGACCTGAGCGCCGGCCGTGATCCGCCGGGCAGCCCCTAGCTGAGGATGAAGCGGCTCTTGGCGCGGAACTCCTCGACGAGTGCGGCCGGGGCCTTCTGCGGTGACCCCGCGTCGTACGGCGGCTGGGGGTCGTACTCCGTCAGCAGCTGTACGGCCTGCGCGTGCTCGTCGCCGGCCATCCGGCCGAGCAGGGTGAGTCCCATGTCGATGCCGGACGAGACGCCGGCGGCCGTGACGTACTTGCCGTCGATGACGACGCGTTCGCCGGTCGGCTCGGCGCCGAATGTCTTCAGGACGTCCAGCGCGAGCCAGTGCGAGGTGGCGCGCCGCCCCTTCAGCAGACCGGCCGCAGCGAGGAGCAGCGAGCCGGTGCAGACGGAGGTCGTCCAGGTGCTGGTGGCATCGGCGGCGCGCAGCCAGCCGAGCAGCGTCTCGTTCTCCATCTGGGCGCTCTGGCCGGGGCCGCCGGGGACGATCACCACATCCGGGGCGGGTACGTCGGTGAGGGTCCGTTCGGCGAGGAGCGCGAGGCTGCCGCTGTCGTTGCGCACGGGGCCGGTCCGCTCGGCGACGAAGACGGTCTCGGCGCCGGGGGTGCGGGAGAGGATTTCGTAGGGGCCGACGGCGTCGAGTGCTGTGAAGCGGTCGAAGAGGACGATGGCGATCTGCATGGCATTCCTTTCAGTTGGTGCTGGTCATGGGCTGGGGGCGGAACCGGCGCCGGTACTCGGCGGGCGCGGTGCCGAGGGCCTTGATGAAGGCGCGGCGCATCGCCTCCGGGGTGCCGTACCCGCAGGCGTGCGCGACGTGGGCGACCCCGTCGGTGGTGTCCTCCAGGAGCCGCCGGGCGTGTTCGAGCCGGACGCAGTCGACATACCGGCCCGGTGTCTGCCCCGTCTCGGACTGGAAGGCGCGGGCGAAGTGGCGGGGCGAGAGCCGGGCGCGGGCGGCGAGCGCTTCGACGGAGAGGTCGTCGCCGGGGTGCTCGGTGATCCAGTACTGGACCTCGCGCAGCGGTTCGCGGCGGGCGGTCTGCGCGGTGAGCTGCGCACTGAACTGGGCCTGGTTGCCGGGCCGCCGCAGAAAGACGACGAGGTGGCGGGCGACGGTGAGCGCGACCTGCCTGCCGAAGTCCTCCTCGACCAGGGCGAGGGAGAGATCGATGCCCGCGCGGTGACGCCGGCGGAGGTGGCCAGCTTCCCGTCCCGTACGAAGATCGGGTCCGGGTCGACCTCGACGGCCGGATAGGTGCGGGCGAGGTGCTCGGCGACCCCCCAGTGCGTGGTCACCCGGTGCCCGTCCAGCAGTCCTGCCGCCGCGAGCAGCAGGGCGCCGGTGCAGACCGAGACCAGCCGCTCGGCGTGCGGGGCGTGTGCCCGCAGCCAGTCGACGAGTGCCGGGTCCGGAGCACGGGTGCCCTGGCCGCCGGGGACGAGGAGGGTGTGGGGCGGTTCCGCGTCGGCGAGGCTGCCGTCCGGTACGAGAGTGAGTCCGACGCTCGTGCGCACCGGTGCGCCGTCGAGTGAGGCGGTGCGGAGGTCGTACGTGACGTCCGGGAAGCGGGAGGCCCCGGCGAATACCTCCATCGGCCCGGTCACATCGAGGCTCTGGACGCCGTCGAAGAGGACGACGAGTACGGATCGCTGCGTCATGGCTTCCATCCTTGTGGGCAGCGAAGGTGGCCGCAATGACGAATAACCCACCTTTCCTGCCATCGGCCACCCGGTGCGGGCCGGGCGTCACCCCGCGGGTTTCGCCACGTACCGACCAGTCGGTAACGTGCGGGCATGAGTACTCTGCCGCCGCGCGCCGGACGCCGCTGCCACAACGCCATCAACCCGCTGCACTCGACGGTCTACTTCTCCCCCGACCTCGGCAAGGAGCTCGGAGAGCTCGGCATCGACGACTCGAACGCCGCCTACTTCGCCGCCCGCGGGGCGGCGCTGGGAGCGGTCGGACCGGGCACCGTCACCGCGACCTTCTACAACTTCAACCACGACCTCGTCGCCCGGCACCTGCCCGCGGTGTGGTCCGTCGCCACGCCGGAGGCGGTCCTGGAGGCCCGGCTGCGCGTCGTCGACACGACGCTGCGCCGACTGCTGGGCCCGGAGATCATCGACTCCCCCGAGCTGGCCGAGGCGGCGGAGCTGGCGCTGCGCGCCGCCGAGGCGTGCACCCGACACGCCCGGCCGCTGTACGCCGCCCACGCCGATCTGCCGGTACCCGAACAGCCACACCTGGCGTACTGGCACGCCGCGACCCTGCTGCGCGAACACCGCGGCGACGGCCATCTCGCCGCGCTCCTCGCCGCCGGTCTCGACCCGGTCGAGGCCCTGGCCAGCCACACCGCCACCGGCAAGGGCATGTCGCCTCGCTGGGTTCTCGCCACCCGCGGCTGGCGCCGCACCGACTGGGAGGACGCGACCGAGCGGCTGCGCGGGCGCGGACTGCTCGACGGCGAGGGCGAGCTGACGGAGGCCGGCGTGGCGCTGCGCGCGGAGCTGGAGGATGCAACGGACCGGATGGACGCGGCACCGTACGAGCATCTCGGCGCGGAGGGTGTGGCGCGGCTGACCGAGCTGGCGCGCGGATTCCTGTTCACGGCGGCTTCGGCGGGTGCGTTCCCGGCCGATCTGGTCGGCAAGGGCTGAACCGCCGACCGGTCGACACATGGGGTGGTCGGGCGACACGGCGCCCGGCCACCCGGCACAATGCTGGCGAAGGGACCACGGCGTGCCCTGGCCCCCGGTAAGTACAGCCAGTACGAGAAGGCGAGTCGGTAGAAACCGTGACGACGTCCATCGAAGGCAGGATCGCCGAGGAACTCGGCGTACGCGAGCGGCAGGTGAAGGCGGCCGTCGAGCTGCTCGACGGCGGGTCGACCGTGCCGTTCATCGCGCGCTACCGCAAGGAAGCGACCGAAATGCTCGACGACGCGCAGCTGCGCACGCTCGAGGAACGGCTGCGCTATCTGCGGGAGCTGGAGGACCGGCGTTCGGCGATCCTCGACTCCGTACGCGAGCAGGGCAAGCTGGACGAGGCCCTGGAGGCGCAGATCCGGGCAGCCGATACCAAGGCCCGTCTTGAGGATATTTATCTGCCGTTCAAGCCGAAGCGGCGGACGAAGGCGCAGACCGCCCGGAAGGCGGGGCTCGAACCGCTCGCCGACGGGCTGCTGGGCGACCCGTCGGTCGAGCCGCTCGCCGCGGCGGCTGCCTTCGTGGACGCCGACAAGGGTGTCGCGGACGCGGCGGCGGCGCTGGAGGGCGCCCGCGCGATCCTGACCGAGCGTTTCTCGGAGGACGCGGACCTGATCGGCGAGCTGCGCGAGCGCATGTGGTCGCGCGGGCGGCTGGCGGCGAAGGTGCGGGACGGCAAGGAGGAGGCCGGCGCGAAGTTCGCCGACTACTTCGACTTCGCCGAGCCGTTCACCGCGCTGCCCTCGCACCGGGTGCTCGCCATGCTCCGGGGCGAGAAGGAGGACGTTCTCGACCTGGTCCTGGAGCCGGAGGAGCCGTCGGACCAGCCGGGCCCGTCGACGTACGAGAACATGGTCGCCCGCCGCTGCGGCGTGGCCGACCGCGGCCGCCCCGGCGACAAGTGGCTCGGCGACACGGTGCGCTGGGCATGGCGGACCCGGATCCTCGTCCACCTCGGGATCGATCTGCGGCTGCGCCTGCGTACGGCGGCGGAGGACGAGGCGGTACGGGTCTTCGCGTCGAACCTGCGCGATCTGCTGCTCGCCGCGCCGGCCGGGACGCGGGCCACGTTGGGGCTCGACCCCGGCTTCCGTACCGGGGTGAAGGTCGCCGTGGTCGACGCGACCGGCAAGGTCGTGGCGACGGACGTCATCTACCCGCACGTCCCGGCGAACAAGTGGGACGAGTCGCTGGCCAAGCTGGAGCGGCTGGCGAAGGAGCACTCCGTCGACCTGATCGCGATCGGCAACGGCACCGCGTCCCGCGAGACGGACAAGCTCGCCGGTGAACTCTGCGACAAGCACCCGGAGTTGAAGCTCACCAAGGTGGTGGTGTCCGAGGCGGGCGCCTCGGTCTACTCGGCCTCGGCCTTCGCCTCGCAGGAACTCCCCGACATGGACGTGTCGCTGCGCGGCGCGGTGTCGATCGCGCGGCGCCTGCAGGACCCGCTGGCCGAACTGGTGAAGATCGACCCGAAGTCGATCGGTGTCGGCCAGTACCAGCACGATCTGTCCGAGGTGAAGCTGTCGCGCTCGCTGGACGCGGTCGTCGAGGACTGTGTGAACGGTGTCGGCGTCGACGTCAACACCGCGTCCGCGCCGTTGCTGTCGCGGGTCTCGGGCATCGGCTCCGGCCTCGCGGAGAACATCGTCGCGCACCGGGACGCGAACGGCCCCTTCCGGTCCCGGAAGGGACTGAAGGATGTGGCACGGCTGGGCCCGAAGGCGTACGAGCAGTGCGCGGGCTTCCTCCGGATCCGGGGCGACGACCCGCTGGACGCGTCGAGCGTGCACCCGGAGGCGTACCCGGTGGTGCGGCGGATGGCCAAGACGGTGGGCGGCGAGGTCGCTTCGCTGGTCGGCAACTCGAGTGTGCTGCGGTCGCTGCGGGCCGACGACTTCGTGGACGAGACGTTCGGGCTGCCGACGGTCACGGACATCCTGAAGGAGCTGGAGAAGCCGGGTCGCGACCCGCGGCCCGCGTTCAAGACGGCCACCTTCAAGGAGGGCGTCGAGAAGATCGGCGATCTGGTCTCCGGGATGGTGCTGGAGGGGGTCGTCACGAATGTCGCCGCGTTCGGGGCGTTCGTGGACGTGGGTGTGCACCAGGACGGTCTGGTGCATGTGTCGGCGATGTCGAAGACGTTCGTGAAGGATCCGCGGGATGTGGTGAAGCCGGGCGACATCGTGAAGGTGAAGGTGATGGACGTCGACATCCCGCGGAAGCGGATCTCGCTGACGCTGCGGTTGGACGACGAGGCGGCGCCGTCGGCGTCCGGCGGCGCCCAGGGCCAGCGCCGCGAGCGCGGCCAGGGCGCCCGCCCGCCCCAGCAGCGCGCCCCGCGCGACCGCCGCGACGGTGGAGGGAGTGGTGCCCGCCAGGCTGCGGCCCCGGCCCCCGCCCCCACGAACAGTGCGATGGCTGATGCCCTGCGCCGCGCGGGCCTGGCGGACGGCGGCAATCCCACGGACCGCCGCGGCAAGCGCTGACCAGGCCGGGTGCCGGCCGGGCCGGGTGCCGGCCGGGGCGGGTGCCGGCCGGGCCGGGTGCCGGCCGGGCCGGGTGCCGGCCGG
>NZ_JBEXID010000087.1:0-27728 GCF_040608395.1 Streptomyces sp. NPDC005181 | reverse complement strand
TCAAGTCACTCACTGTGCGTCACATTCCTGGTGTCAGCCGGGGCCCGACCAGCACCCAACAAGATCATCTCTTACACAAGGAAGTGAACACCCTCGGGCGGGGCGTCCGACTGACTGGACGTCCAAATCTCAAGGGTGATCCGGAAGGGCATCCACAGGTTCGCAACCGGGATGAACCACCAGATCATTGACGACGCACGACCCTTCTGCGTTCGCTCAGGCCGAAACTTCCATGCCTTGTCCCGCACCCCCGAGAACCAGCCCAGGAAGAGGACACCCGCGCCCGCGAACGCGGCGAGCAGCCACCCCCAGAGGTTGCCCACCCACATTTCGGCCGCCAGCACGGGCTCTCCGTACGACATCTGTCCCAGCACCGCGTAAAGCCGCATTTGCGCGGCAAGGAGAGCGACCGCTACGGCGACGTTCAGCCCGACCGCGATGCACACCACAACTGCCGAACTCTTCACTAGGTTCCCCCGCGCTGACAGCCGCGCCCGCGCGGCTTGATGATCGGCAATGTATGCGAGCAGTTCCAGCCAAGTCCACCCGTTGGTTGGCGTCTTGGAGTGGCAGTAAGAAGTGCCTTCTGAGCTGGGACGATGAACCTTGTCGAGCGGTTCTGTCGTCGCCGGAGGAAGGCACTTTCTACGTGCAGGCTAGCGGTTCGCGTCCCAAGCTCGTCATATCCGCCGATGGAACGGGGGTGGTCGGGCACGCTGGGGCACGGCGGCTGACACACCTCGCCGATGCCACCGGACTGACGGGCGCATACTCTGCCGCGTTGCGGCCACTTCGGCCGCGCGGAACCGGACACGACCCTGGCCGCGTCGCCACAGACCTTGCGGTGATGCTCGCCGACGGCGGCGAGACCATCACAGATCTGTCCGTGCTACGAGATCAGGGCGCGGTATTCGGCCCGGTGGCCTCCACGCCCACGGCCTGGCGCCTGCTGGCCGCCGTTGATGAGGCCGTACTCGCTTCGATGCGAGCCGCCCGTGCTTCGGCGCGGGAGATCGCCTGGCTGCAGACTGCCGAACACGGCGGGGCATCCCTGCTGTGAAGGCCGGCGGACGTGAACTGCCCGGCCTGGTCCTGGACATCGACGCCACGCCGGTGACCTGCCACTCGGAGAAGGAACAGTCCGCACCCACCTACAAGGGCGGCTTCGGCTACCACCCGCTGCTGTGTTTCCTGGCCAATACCGGCGAAGCCCTGGCGGGGCGGCTGCGACCCGGCAGCGCCGGCGCCAACACCGCCAGCGATCACATCGCGGTCCTCGGCCAGGCCCTCGGGCAGATCCCCGACGCCCACCGCTACGGCACCGACATCCTCGTTCGCTCCGACAGCGCGGGCAGCGGAAAAGAATTCCTCGCCCACCTGCGGACCTTGCGCGAACACGGCCTGGACCTGCGGTTCTCGGTCGGATACGCGGTCACCGAGCCGGTCCGCCGCACGATCCGGGCCTTGCCCGAAGGTGTCTGGCATCCCGCCCTGGACCAGGACGCCACCCTGCGCGAGTCCGCCGAGGTCGCGGAGCTGACCGGCATGGTCGACCTGAATGGCTACCCGGCCGGCACCCGCATCATCGTCCGCCGCGAACGGCCGCACCCCGGTGCCCAACTGTCGTTGTTCGACCAGGACGAGGGCCTGCGGCATCAGGTGTTCCTCACCTTGCCTTCTCGATGGTGAACGTCACGACGGCGATGTGCCAGATCGAACGCGGTGCCAACCGGATCTACGGGGTCGAGCGCGACCGCCCCTTCCACCAGAAGTACTTCCGGGGCCTGGTGATGGCGCTGGCTGCCGGCATACCCCTGGGCATCGGGTTCATCCTGATGGTGGTCGGCGGCGACCTCGTCGCGGCTGCCGTGACGGTCCACGGTCCCGGCGACGGAGCCCAGGAACTCCCGGGATCTGCTGCGATGGCCGTGCGGGCTGCTGCTCGCGCTAATCTCCGCGAGCGCGATCTTCCGCCGCTCCCCGCGTCGCAGGCAACCCGGCTACACGTGGCTGGCGTTCGGGGCAGCCCTCTACCTGGTGCTGTGGACGGCGCTGACCTGGCTGCTCAGCCTCTATCTCTCGGTCAGCGGGTCCTTCGACACGGTCTATGGCCCTCTGACCGCCTTCATGTCGCTGCTGCTCTGGGCCTATCTGACCTCCATCGCCCTCTTTCTCGGACTGTCCTTCGCCGCGCAGTTGGAGGCCGCCCGCGCCCTGCGGCCCGGTCCTGTCCAACCCGATCCGGGAGCATGATTGGTTGTGCGAGTCACTGCCCTGCGGCTTCGTGAGCGCCGCGCCCGGGCAGCCGACCGCAGATACGGCCTCCGCCTGCTCGGCGCCGCCGCCGTCGCCGCGCTCTCCTCGGTGCCCTTCGGTCTTCTTCTGGTCCTCGTCGAGGGCAGATGGCGCCCGTTGCGCGCCATGGACGCGCGTGCAGCGCGGCAGCTGCACGACACCGGGCTCGAACACCATGCGTGGACGAGCGCCCTCCGCTTCGTGTCCGACTGGGTCTGGGACCCTGCGACGCTGCGCTGCGTGTCCACCCCACGCCGCCAGCATTGTTGCCGGTCGTGTTCAGCGAGTTCCACCGCACGCTCGCACCCGGCGGCCAGCTGATGGTTGCCGGTCATGTGGGAGCGGGTGAGCACCGGCGTCCGACGCAGGCGTACGGCGGCCTTCGGTGACATTCGAGTCCCATCTGTTGCCGCCGGATCGCATGGTCGAACTGCTGGAACAGGCCGGGCTGGTCGTCACCGCGCGGCTGGTGGAAGGGCCCGTCAAGGGAGGCGAGAGGACTGTCGCCACCTTCATGTCCAGCGCGAGCTGCCATTTCGGCCGGTGACGCTCTTCGTCGGGGATCCGGTGACGGGCCCGTCGGCCCGCCGCCTGGGGACCGTCCCAGCTGCGTGGCAGGAACAGCCGCCACGACAGCGGGCACGAGGCGGTGTCGGACGCGGCATGGACACTGACTCCGATCTGGCAGTTGCCGACCTTGCCACCGTGCCGGAGTACTGCCGGGCCACCCCGGGCGAGGAGATGCCGTCCTTCGGAAAGCCGATGTCGTCCATCCCCCGCACCTGCGGACGCACGACCGCCACCGCCCGGCGGGCCAACCGGCCGCCAACCCGGCACCTGCCCCACCTGCCCCACCTGCCGACAACCCACCCCATAGCAGCCCCACGACACCACCTAACTGAGCCCTACTAGGCCACGTCGATGCCGTACTCCCGGATCAGCTCCTCCAGACCCCCCTTGTACCCCTTGCCTCCGATGACGAACTCCCAGTTGCCGCTGGCGCGGCGGCGGAAGGACCCGAGTACCAAAGCGGTTTCGTCGGCACGGCCGTCCGAGACCTCTAGCCGGTCGAGCTCGGCCCCCGAGAGGTCCAGTAGTCGGATGCAAGCCTCGGTGAACCCGGAAAGGTCTGCCGCAGGATTGATGGCGGGGTCGACCGCGGCCACCAGGACGAGTCGGTCAGCTCTATCGGGCAGTGCGTCGAAAGACACCCGGATTGCAGCCTTGCCCGGTGCTGCAGCGGCATGCGCGCGGACCGTGCCGTCGGGTGTCCGAGGGTTGTTGAAGAAGACGAAGTGGTCGTCGTCCAGAACCCGGTTGCCCTGGCAGACGAGCGCGCACACGTCCACGGCGACGGTGCCCGACCAGGACATGCTGAGGATGTTGTGGTCATCCACCTCGTCCGCAGCATCCGACGCCGTCCGCTGGGCGGGATTCAAACGTCCGCCGGTGCCCAGTCGTCCATGCAGTCCGTGCCGGTGCAGCAGGTCGACCAATTCCCCTCCAGACACCAGTTCCAGGGGCTTGCCGTTGGCGAAGGTGTGCGAACCGGGGCCGAATCCGGAAGTCGTAACCAGTACGCCCTTATTGGCGCCGGCGTCCTGGACGGTGCCGTACAAGTCGCGGACGGCTGTCGGCGGCACGGTGTTGCGGTAGCGCTTCACCTGCACGACGATCTTGCCACCCCGGATCGGGGTCGGATCCAGCGCGTCGACATCCACACCGCCGTCGTTCGAGCGCTGAGTCGTCACAGCCTGCATGCCCATGGCGCGGAACAGATCAGCGACCAGCGATTCGAAGGCGATCGGATCCATCTCGTACAGATCCGGCTCCTCGTCTCCTCCGTGGGTGACGACACCGTTGCCGACATCCTCGGGCACCCGGCCAGGCCGTACTGAAGCGCGTTGATCGGGGCGCGAGGACAGCTGGCCTCGAAGTCCGTCCACCAGGCAATCGGCAGCGTTTACCTGCTCCAGATGGAGCTCGGCGAAGGTTGAACGCGAAGCCATGACGGTGGACAGGAAGACCTGCGCCTGTCTGCCCGTCGCCGGGTCATGGTCGTCCACGAACCCGTTCAACGCGACCGACTCCAGCGCGCCGAACTCATCCGCTGCGAAGAGGTCGTGCAGAACGAGGAGAACGCACTGCGCGAGCACGTCCCGATACAACGCTCGACGCTGCGCTGCCGGGCGCGCCGTCTCCTTGTCCTGATCCGCCGTCGGCATGTACCGCACCGACTTCATTTCCGGAATGACGTCGTACTTGGGGAGTTCCCAGTTCAGTACCAGCTGACGCGCAGCAGAGTCGTACGCAGCGGACACCTGACGCGGTAGCCCCTCCGGCCACGCGGCAGACGAATAGAGAGCAGCAGAAAAGTACTCCACCGCGGCCTCGGGATCACCGTTACGAAGTGCCGCTGTCATCTCGGCAATGCCGGCGTTGTGCCGCCGGATCTCCGCCAGCTGAGAATCGACCCACTGCTCGTACTGCTGCCGATACGCCGCCAACTGTTGCTGACGCTGTGCCTCTGCAGCCTGCGCGGCCTGCCAATCACGCTCGAACCGGGCCCGTGTTTCAGCCTGCGCCTGAGCTCGCCGGTTCGCCGTCCAACCGCCCTGTGCTTGGTACCGGTTCGGATCCGGCATCGCGATGGGGTAGGCGAGTTGCCCCGGGGAGAATGCCTCAATCTCCTCGGGACGGGTGAGCGTGGTGACTCTGAACGCTGCAGCCCGGCATCCGGCGGACAACAAACCCAGCAGGGACTCGACCTGGGCCTCCAACTCCTCCGTCCGGCGCCTGGCATCCGCATCTCGCTGCTGCCGATACGCCGCCCGCTGCTCACGATGACTGCGTGCCAGTTCCCGCTGGTAGGCGCGCTGCTGCCGTTCCATCTCACGCTGTTGCCTGGCTTGCGCCTCAAGCTGGCGTTGCTGCTGGCGTTGGGCCTCAGCCCAGATACCGACCAATCCATTGGAGCGACGACTCATGCGTTACAGGCCCCTCCCCCCAGAATCTCGGCGCCCCGCTCACCAAGTCCTGGCCCCACAACTAGCAGTAACGAGACGACTCTAGTCGGCAACCGGCAACTCGCCCAGTCACTCGCCACAGGCGAATCACCTTCGCAACTGGGCCGGACGGCCGAATCGCAGATGCACTACGCTCCCGGTCGGCGATAAGCCGCGACGGGTCCACGCCAAGAGCCGCTGCGATTGCGTCAAGGGTGTCGTCGGTGACGCCTCGCTCCCCTCCTGGTACGCAAACGGCCCCACCTGAACTCAAGCTCTCAGGTGGGGCCGTCTGGCTGTATCACTCGTTGACGATGCTGGTCAGTTCCGTGAGCGAGTGGATGGACCAGTCCGCGGCGGCAACGACGTCCGGGTCATTACCCCACCAGTTTCCCCACGGACCCCGGCGAATATGGGCCGTTCGCAGCCCCGCGGCCCTGGCAGGGAAGACATCGTTAACGGGGTGGTCGCCAACATAGACGGTCTCGTGAGGGGCAGCCCCAGACGCTTTGAGCACGCGCCGGAAGAATTCCCGATCCGGCTTGGCGACACCCCACTCTGCAGAGGTGACGACCAGGTCGGCGGGAAGGTCGAGCGCGCGCAGCAGGGCGCCGGCCTTCTCCGTCTGGTTCCCGGCGACGATGACACGGATGCCGAGCCCGCGGAGTCCGCCGAGAGTCGGCCGGACGTCCGGGTAAAGGTCCGCCTCGTCAAGGTGCTCACCCCGGCCAGCAGCTTCGCGCGCACGGTACTCGGCACCGACATCCATGCCCGGGCGAAGGATACGCAGGGCTTCGGCGTTGTCGCGGCCTTGGGTGACGACGGCGCCGACGAGGGCACTGAGGGTGTGCCGTGGGACGTCGAGCCAGTCGGCCCAGGATGCCCAGTAGCGGTCGTCTCGGGTGAGGGTTTCTCCGACGTCGAAGACGATGGTCTGAATCACGTGCCGACCCTACGTGTGGGCGCGGTGGCAGTCCCCCGCGAATCCCGTTCGCATGCCCCCAACTCCTACTGATGGCACCCCTGTGGCTCGCCGGCCGCGGTAAACGAGGACATCCGCGCGCTGTGGGAGCGGTCGGGTGGGCGCCTGTCGCCGGAGGGTGCTGCGGAGTACGAGCGGCTGCTGGTGGAGTGGGCGGCCGCGGTCCGGGCGGAGGTCGTCGAGGCTGCCTGACCTGCGGCGATCCGGCTGATTGTCAGTGCAGCTCGGGCAGGACGTTCTCGACCTTTTCGAGGTCTTTCCTCAGCGGGTCCATGAGAGAAAACTCATCATTGATTAGAGATTAATGTCTAGAATTTTCTAATCGTTTCTAACGCTCTCCGGGTTGAACTCGAACGCGCGCCCGATCTGCCGCCTGACCTGCCCCGCCTCCGCACGCTGCGGACCTGGCACGCCATGTGGGTGGACCGCATCGACGAGGCGATTGCCGCGGCCGAGCAGCAGAGGCGGGAGAAGCGGCGAGGTGAGGAGGCCCGTCCACCCACCCCGGACTGGATTGTCGAGCTCGGCATCGGCGTAAGCGCCCGACCCATCGAGGTCCACGTACGCGGGTACTACGCAGCCGGGAAGCGCCACCGGGCCATCACCCACCAGCAAGCCCTCGCCGCCCTCGCCGACGGGATCCGGGCCTGCATCCACTGCGGCCCGACACCGAGCTCGCCGTGGCCTTCCTCGCCGAGTGGGACAGATCTCTGCTCACGTCAGAGGAACAGTGGAGGCTCGCCCGAATCAGGATCGGTGGCTTGCCGCAGAGCGACGGCATCCAGACCGAGGACATCCGGGTCGCGATCGACCACGCAGTAGCCGTGACTGTGACCTGCTACGAGCGAGTAACGACGCTGGGCCCCGAGAAGGTGGAAGAGGCGGCGCATGAACTGCTGCAAGATCTGCACGAGTTGCGTATCCCCGTGTGGAATTTGAGCGGACCACCAGGGGCGCGCCAGCGCAATGCACGACGCGTGGACCCGTGCCCGTCGCTCGATGCAAGGCCAGAATTCGTGACCGCGGTGCGAGAGGTTCTGCAGACCCCACCGAGGCCGCGCGCCTGACGCAGCAGACCGCTCCGCCGCCGTTACGAGGTCCGGGGTTGGAAGGTAAGGGGCTGCAACGGTGCTGGAAACTGCTCTTCCTTCGGCCGTCGACAGCCGGCGCCTGAACCTGGAAACAGAAGCGCCCCCGCCACCCAGGAGGGCAGCGGGGGCATCCGTCACTCGGGTTCTTCGACGGGCGGGATGTCGGGCTCAATGAACAGCCCGGCGTACTGCGGCGCCGGCGGCGGGCCGGCAACGGTGCCACCCGTCCGTGGTTCCACGCGCCGCTGCACCTGACGGGGCGGGGCATCAGCCATCGAGTCTCCTGTACATCGCAGTAACCGTAAGAGCCCCCAGGCCAAGCAGATTGCGGGACCGGCCCGAGAACGGTGTCTCTGCACCAGGACGGCGGCACACCAGGGCATCCGGATCATCCGGTGGGGCATGAAGAGAGTATCCGTCCGGGCAGGTCTGCCCGTCGGCGCCATCCTTGCCGTCCGCGCCCGGCGGGCCGGCGTCGCCTCTCGGCCCGCCGGGCCCACGACGGACTGCCCGTCCGTACCTGCGGCGCCCGTTGGCTCTGGGATGCCGACGCCAGCAGCGCCGTCTTCACGGTCGGTGCCGGCGCCGGCCATCGGCAGTCCCATCAGGTCCAGGTCGGATACGATGTCCTGCGGCCTGGCGTGCGTCTTGATCCAGGCGACCTGCCCGCGCCGGGCGGGCCGGTGACGACGTAGAGCACGTAGGTACCCTTCACACGGGGGGTGCCGTGAGCGATCGCGAAGACTCGTACGACGACAGTGAGTACGAGGCATTGGCCGCAGAGGGAAAGCGGCGTGCTGGTGCTGCTTGTGCCCAGACTTTTGTGGCTGACGGGACTACATGCCGCGCTCCGGGCCGCTCCACGGCTCCGGGCGTGCGGTGGCGGACATCGGGAGCCGCCGCAGTTGCACTGGACCGGGATGGAAGGCTGAGCTGTTGGGACCGGCCATGTCCTCGCCGGTCACGTAGCGATAGAGCCATTCAGCGAAGCTCATGTGGTACTCGACCCAGCCGAACCCTCCAGTTTCGACCAGGAGCCGTGGGGTGACGGATCCAGCGGCGAGGAAGATGGTCTCACCACGGTCGGTGCTCGCGATCGGCCACAGTCCGTCAGTGGTGCCGAAGCTCAGCTCCTTGAACCCGAACAGCAGGCGGGGATCCTCGTCCGCACCGAGGTCGAGTTCGTCCCAGGGCACCTCGGACCACGCCCGAATCGTGTCCCGGATCCACTGCCACAGGTTCCATCGCTCGGTCGCCGGATGGGACAGGTACAGATGGCCGTTGAGGTGAATCGGAGCGTATGCGTCGACGATGGCCTGGTAGTCGGAGGGCAGCTGTATTCCGAGTACTTCGTGAAGTCGGTCCCAGGCGGACGGGTCTGCATAGCGGTTCTGGGCCGGGCCGAGGATGGCCATGGTGGCGGCCAGGTAGTCAGGCATGAGGTACCTCCCTCAAAGACGCACCTGGCCAACGGCGTAAAGCTGCAGGCCGAGGCCGTGCTCGGCATCGGATCCATGGATCATCTCAGCCATGTTGTCCCTTCGGTCAGGTTGCCAGCCTGCGGTAGCAGATCAGAGTGGCGGCGACGCCAGCGAAGGCCAGGAAGTGCTCGGCCTTGCGTTCGTAGCGGCGGTGCAGGCGGCGGCACCCGGCCAGCCACGCCACCGCCCGCTCCACGGTCCAGCGGTGGCGGCCCAGTCGCTGGGAGGACTCGATGCCCCTGCGGGCGATGCGCGGCGTGATGTTCCGGGAGCGGAGCCAGCTGCGCAGGCGGTCGAAGTCGTAGCCCTTGTCAGCATGGAGTTCGGCGGGCCGTCGACGACGTGGTCCGCGGCGGGAGCGGATGGGCGGGATGCCTCGCACGAGGGGTTCGAGTGCCTGGCTGTCGTGGGTGTTCGCAGCAGAGATCCCGATCGAGAGGGGCAGACCGGTCCTCTCTGATCACGTGTGTGGCGACAAGGCGTGCAGGTCACGTCGGAACCGCCGATACCTGCGGCGGCGGATTCAGTACACGATCCCCGAGCGTCGGGACCAGCGAGCCAACCGCCGGCGGCGCGGGAGCCAAGGCGGTCGCCCTACTGGTCTCGACCGGGCACGGTATGTCCGCAGGAGCGAAGTTGAGCGGTGTATCGACGCGCTCAAGGGGTCCAGAGCCGTAGCGACTCGGTATGACAAAAGGGCCTTCGTTTTCCACGGCACGGTGACTCTTGCCGGGCTTCGGCTGTGGCTCCGTTCCTGATCTTTCCGGCGTCCTTCCGTAGCATCTCTGACGATCGACTCAGTCGTCGGCCGCGACGAGGAGTGTGATCTGCCCAGCCGAGCGGTCGATGAGGACGAATTCGTGGAATTGGTCGTGGACACGCCCCCAGTCGTGGATGGCCTCGTCCTCGAGCTCGCCCAGGTAGTAGATGTGGTCGGCCGCGGCCAAGCGGTCGAGTACCTCCCGCTGCAGATCCACTTCGAGCTCGGCGGGCACGTCCCCGAGCGGGTCCACCCACTCCCGGAGGATGTGCGCGCCCTTCTCTCGGCTGATGGTCTCGTAGAGGTCGGGGGTTACCAACCTCAGCCAATACGGGCCGTGTCTGGGTCCCTCCGGCAGCACTCCGCCACCTGCGTAGTCGTCCCGGAACTGTTCATGTCCGATGAGTGCCGCGAGCAGCTCCCTGTCGCCGACGGACTCTGCGGGGAGCCGCAGACGCTTGATACTGACCCACCTAAAGCCATGCGACCTCGAATCCTGGAACTTGTAGCCCCGAAAATTGATGAAGGCGCTGCCCTCGTGAGTGAGCTTGATCCCCATAGCACCACAGCTTAGGAGCCGGATAGGGCATGCCTCGTGAACCCACCGGACAGCCCTTAGGGCAGCGCCCAGTGGCCCAATCGAGGCAGCTCCAAATGGCCTCATTTTGTGGGTTGTTAGTGAAGATCGGGTGTGCCGGTATTGGATCGCGGATCCAGGCGCCGTGCTCGTCGGACAGGTCGGCGGAGTATGAGCCGATGATGACGCGCCGGTCGGGGTGCTTCCGCAGGAACCAGAGCGGTCCCAGCGGAAGGCACGGCGGCACTCCCGTGGCGGGGTGGCATGGACAGCATCACTCGGTCCTCGCGTCCGTCGGCCATGTCGATCCAGGCCTGGTCGACGACGTTGAGGTGCAGCGGCCTGCATCTCCCGGCGCTCGGTGAGGACAGCGGCCAGGGCACCCGGGGATCGGTCCATAGCCATCTGCTGTTCGGCCCGGTACAGGCGACCCCGAGGTGCTGTTTCGCCTGGGGTCGTTTGTACCGTGGCGCGCTCCACCTTGACGTCCTGAAACCACGCCCGCTTGGTTGTCCGCGATGCCCGTCGCGAGCTTGGCGATGTAGTTCGCACTCGCGGGGGCGACGACGTAGCAGTCGGCGACCGAGTGGGGGCGGGGCTCTGTCGGCAGACGAGGTGTGTCCCGCACCGGGGCCGGGGTGGTGCGGTCTCCTTCCTGGTCCTCGTCGGGGCGGTGGCGACAGGTCAGCTGGGGGGCGGGCAGGGCTTGGATGCAGGTGTAGGCGTCGGTGCCGTCCTGGCTCCAAAGCCAGTCGTCGGCGAGTTTGATGATGCGTCGGCGGCCGCCGCGGACCAAGCGGGCGGGTCAGACCAGGAGGTGGGCCAGGACTGCGTGGTGGGCGGCTGCCACGGCGTGGCGGGAGTCGCCGGTGTGGTCGGCCACGTCGAAGCCGTGGTGGCCGGCCGGGACGTCGATGGTCTCGATCCGGGCGTCGGCGGCCTTGGCGGCGGCCAGGAACTCCTCGACGGTGGCCGCGATCTCGGCGTGTTCCAGGCCGACCCGGGTAAGGACGATCGGCAGCTCCCCGGCCGTCCGCACGGCGGCCACGGGGCGGAACCGCGCGTCCACGGCGCTCCAGCCGGGGAGCGGCGCGAGGACCGGGTAGTTCGCGGCGACGCAGCGCAGCCACGACGGCGGCGCGGCGAGCCAGTCGGTGGCGAGCAGCCCGCCGGCGGAGAAGAACCACAGGGCAATGCGGTCGGCGTCCACCCGCGGGTCGGCCCGGACGAGTTCGACGGCCGCGGCGATGTCCTCGGCGGCCCGCGCGTAGTCGGTGAGGGCGTACAGGCCGTGGTCGACAGTCACGCCGACGACGTCCCGGCTCGCCGCGTAGCGGGCGTGGCCGGTGTAGATCGGCCAGTCCCGCGGGGTGGGCCGCAGCTGGGCAGGGACGGGGCCGCCGTGAACGAACACGACGGCGGGCCGGGGTCCGTCCGCATCCGGCAGGTGGAGGTCGACCGAACCGATTCGCTCGCGCGGCCGCTCGGGGACGTCCAGCACGAAGGGCTTGAGGTAGAAGGGCTGTTCGTCGCCGCTCGCGGCGATCCGGTGCCCCTCGCCGGCGGCCGCCCGGAGCAGGACAGCGGCCAGCTCGTCGGGGGCGGAGAGCATCGGCCAGTGCCCGGTGGCGAGTTCGAAGAAGGTGACCCGGGGGTCGGCGAGCGCCCGGAACTGCGGCGGCCCGCTCCGCACCAGGGTCTCGACCATGGCGATGGTCATCCCGCCGGCGGTGCAGAAGACGCCAGTGGTGGGCAGTCCGGCGAGCGCCTCGGTCAGCCGCAGCGGCTGGACGAGGGTGCCGGACGGCTGCGGCGCGGCGTAGCCGTCCAGCTGAGCCAGCGCCTCCGCCGAGAGGCCGGCGGTGCTGCCCCAGCGCTGCCACCCGTCGGACTGCGGCGCGGGGACCCGCCAATCGTGCTCGGCCGGCCCGTCCCGGCGCAGCAGCCGCTCGCGGACCTCCTGGTCCGGGACGAGGGCGAGGGCGGCGTCGCCGTCCTGCGGCATGCCGGCGTCCAGGTGAACGATCCGGCTGATCCGCTCCGGACGGCGGTCGGCGGCACCCAGCACCGGGTGGATGGCGTAGTCGTGGCCGACCAGCACCAGCTCCGGCGCGTCGAGGTGGTCGATCAGCTGCACCACGTCCTCGATGTGCGTCTCCAGGTCGGTGCCCGGCCCGGCCAGGTGGCGGCGCTCCGCGAGGCCGGTGAGGGTCAGCGGGTGCACCTCCGCCCCCGACTCGTGCAGCCGTTCGGCGGTCTCCCGCCAGACCAGGCCACCGGTGAAGGGGCCGGAAACCAGTACGAACGCCGTCATGATCGCCTCCTTGTGTGCCTCGGTCCGCGCGGCCGGCCGTACCGGTCGTCCGCGCTCGCACGTACGGTAGGAACTCCCCCTGAGGGAGGTTCAAGCCTTGTCCCCTGACGGCATGTGGAGCATCGGCGAGCTCGCCGAGCAGGCGGGCGTCACCGTGAAGACCGTCCGCTTCTACTCCGACCGCGGTCTGCTGCCCGAGACCTCCCGCAGTTCCGGCGGGCACCGGCGGTACGGGCCCGACGCGTTGGAAAGGCTGCGGCTGATCCGCTCGCTGCGCACCCTCGATCTGCCGGTGCCGGAGGTGGGCCGGGTGCTCGACCACGGCGACGGGCTGGCGGACGCGCTGGAGGACGCCATCGACGGGCAGCTGCGCGAGCTCGGCTCACAACTGACCGCGCTGCGCTGGCGGGAGGCCGCCCTGCAGCTGATCCGGGACTGCCCGGCCGAGGAGCGCGCCGACCGCCTGCGGCTGGTCGGCAGGGTGTCCACCCCGCCCAGTACGGCCGCGCTGGCGCGCTTCTGGCGGGGCGCGCTGCCAGTCCGGCTGTCGCCCCGGCTGGTCTCCTCGATCCTCGAGTACGCGGTTCCGCAGCCGCCGGCGGACCCGACGCCGGCCCAGGTGCTGACCTTCGCCCGGCTGTACGCCATCGCCACCGCGCCCTGTCCGGCCACCGACCCGCGCCGACCGGCGGGCAACCGGACCGACAAGGGCTGCCGCCCCGACGTGCTGTACGACGGCTTCTTCGACGCGTACACGCTGGCCGCAGCTGACCTGAAGACGAACCGGGCACCGGAGCGGGGGCAGGCACTCGACTGCTTCGTCGCGGCCCACGCCGACTCGCGCGGGCTGCGGGACAGCCCGGAGTTCCGCCGCAGGCCCCGCGGGCTGCTGACGCTGGCCGCCGATCCGATGGTCGACCGGTACTGGGAGCTGACCGGCGAGCTGACCGGCTCGCCGGAGCCGACCCTCGGGGCCGCCCACGAGTGGCTGCGGGCCGCGCTGGACACCGACGTCGCCGCAGCGGCCGACTGAGCGGGGCACGCCCGCTCAGTCGGCCGGGTACCCTCGCGATCACGGTCGATCCCACTGTGCCGGTCCGGCCACCGCCATCCTCGACCGGCTCCCTCACCACTGCGACGTCGTCCCGATCGACGGCCCACGGCGAAGCCGGCGTCGCCTGACGCATCAGTCAGACCATCAACGCCCGGGTGGTGTGCTATCGCCCCGGAGCTGCCTGTCCAGATATTCGATCAACCTGGTCTCGCTCCCTCGTTCACGACACTCCCGTTGATCGCGGGGCAGCGGCGCCAGGGCATCAACGAGGAAGCGCTTCCGGGGAACGTGGACCATCGAGCCGGAAAAGACGTCTCCGGTCCTGCCACCCGAAGAGCACTGGCCGCCGCCGCCTACACCCTCGCTTCGAGGGCCGCATCGTCCTTCGCACCTTCGTGATGCCGGTCAGGCACGTCGAGCATGTGTCGGAGTTGGCATACGGTGAGTCCGCGGAGCTTGGCCCCCTGCTGCAGCGAACAAGCGCAGCTGTGACCGTCACCCTGGACCCAGATCAGGTCTATGTCTGTCTGTTCCCACGCCGGCGCGGTGGCCGGCCACCTCCACTTCCCGGTGCAGCCTGCGTGCCGAGACGGCATGGCCCGCTACATCGTTGGATGCTGCTTCAACCGGCTCAAACGGTTCCCTGCAGTCGCGACGCGCTTCAACGGACTCGCCTACCGCTACCGCGCTGGAGTCGTCATCGCGTCACTGATTCTGTGGCTGCACAAGCCAACGACGTGATCCAAGGCCTAGTGCTGGCTCTCCAGCAGGTCCTTGAACTTCTCCAGGTCGGTCCGCACTGTGTCCTCGATCGCATGGACCTGGGCGAATCCCTTCGGGCCGCCGAAGGTCGCCCGCACGGTGTCCGGGTCGTACTCCAACCGGACTTGCAGCTGGGTGTGCTGGTCGTCCAGCGGGTTCACGGCGAAGGCGACTTTCAGCTCCGGGCTGTCCACCGTCCAGTCCATCACCCGGCCCTTGCCACGATCGGCGATGTGAGTCTCGAAAGCCTGCTCGTCGTCGCCGATCCGGACGTCGAGATGGGCTCGGCTGCTGCCGTGCGCAGCGGCACTCTTCACGCCCTCCATGAACATCGGGTACTCATCGATGCGGTGCAGCTGCGCCCAGACCTCCTGCGCCGGGACATCAACGTTGACCTCTTCTTCGAGCCTGCTCATCGTGAGCCTCGCTTCCCGGCCCGGCCGCCCGGGCCATCGATACCTCCAGCGTGCTCTGCTCCCCGCCCCCCGGCCACCCAGCCCGGTTGTGGCTCAACTTCCGCGATCCGGTCACGCTCCGTGAGCGCAGGGGGCCTTGTGCAGCGGGACGGGACACCGGGGCCGAGAGCGACCTCCGAATCCGGTGGCAGCAAGACTGACCATGTGCCACAGGGTGATAAGAATCTTGGCCAACTGGTGAAAACCAACGTGTCCCAACCGCCTCAAGCGACGTCATGAGTCATCCGAGAAACCTAAGCAGCCGCAGAAGTCGCCGGTGTCGGCGCTGGCGCCACTCCTCGGCGAGCTGCTGGGCGAGCTGCGCGCGGTCGATGTAGCCTCCACAGCTTCGAGCGCCACGCTCTGGATCTCGGCCGGTTCGAGGGCCTTCGACCTCACGTCGAAATCCACGAGCCATTCGGTCACGGCCCCGGCAGGATGCCCTCTGTGAACCATGTCCTGTGCGGGCTCGCTGCCAATACGGCCCTGCCGTCCAAGCTGGTCGACCGCCTGATCGCGGTCGCGGACGCCGACATCGCCGCGGACCTCGCTTGTCGCGCAGACCTCAGCCATGACCAGGCGGTTGTATTGGTCTCGCGCGTTGAGGAGAGCGCAGTGCGGCTTGCGTACAAGGGCCGGCTGACCGCCGCCGACATCGATCCCGCGGCACAGCCGCATGCCGCCCTCGCCTTGCTCAACGACCGTGCCCGCAGCCCGGAGTGGGCGCGCCTCCTCGCGGCAGATCCGGTTGTTGAACGCCGGGAGAAGCTGGCTGCTTGTTCCGGCCTCCCGTCCGATGTGGTGGAGAAGCTCGCAGCGGACTCCGACATCCGAGTGGTCGCGGAGCTCGCGTTGTGGACCACACCGGAAGTGGCCGCCAGGCTTGCGGGGCATCCGCATGCCGAGGTCCGCCGTGCGGTAGCGGCCAATGAGGCAACGCCCCAGAACGTACTGGCAGCGCTGATCACCGGTGAGGGGCTGGCTCCCGCGCTGCAGTGTCTGGTCTGCGACCGCGAAGAAACGCCGTTCGTGCATGATCAGCAATGCCCGCGGCTCGACTGCGATCTGCTGCCGGGCGCCTCGTGCGACGGCACCCACGAGTCCGCCATGCACGACATGCAGGAGGCGGCACTCCGGAACCCGGCCACACCCACCGAGGCCGTCGTCGGCTTCGCCGACCATCCTTCAATGCTGCTTCGCTGGGCACTCGCCGCCCGCCCAGACCTGCCCTCGGAGGTGTGCCGACGGCTCGCTGTAGATCCCACTCCCGGTGTCCGAGCCGACCTCGCCGAGAATCCTGCGATCGACGACGCCCTGATCCGCGTGCTGGCCAGCGACCGTGGCCAGGATGTGCAGCGCCGGCTCGCACACAACCCACACGTGCCGCTCGACGTGCTCACTCGCCTGGCCGGCACTACCAGGATCGGCGCTACCCTGCTGCCGCGGATCGCCGCTGCCTCCCCCGTCGAGGTTGAGGAGCTGGCCCAGTCACCGAACGCGGCCGCGCGGATGCTCCTGGCCCAACGACGCGATCTGCCAGCCGAGATTCGCGACGCGTTGGCCACCGACCCCGACGCGAGAGTGGTCAAGTCGATCGCTGCGCACCCGGGCCTCTCCGAAGCACAGTTGCGCACCATGGTCGACCGGCACGGAGTCCGGGTCGTCACCAAGGTGGCGGCCAACCCGGACGCTACTCCGGCGCTGCTGGAGGACCTGGCCCGGCACGAACCATCGGTGCAGAAAGCCTTCCGCGCGGTCGCCCGGCATCGCAATGCGACTGCTCCGGCGCTGTTCGCCTGCCTGGAGGACAAACAAGCGAGGCCCGTAGCCGCTGGCCATCCGGCCCTCCCGCCGCCGGTCATCGTCGAGCTGCTCACCGACGCCGACTGGCAGGTGGTGGAAGCGGCGGCCGCCAACCCGTCGCTGCCGCTTGCCGTGATGTCGGATCTGGTGCCCTAGCAGTAAGTGCCCTGCACTCCAGCTGAAACGCTCAGCCCGCCAACTCAAGCGCAAACCCGCCAACTCAAGCGCTCCTTACTAGCGATCGACATGGGCAGCGCCGATCGCTCGGCCAGCCGCTTCGAGGTTCCCCGATTCCCGTCGCGCCCAGCTCAGCAGAAAGACTGCGTTGCCCTCGCCGAAATGGTCACCGAGTCCGCGGAAGTCCGCCAGCGCCTGCCGAATGATCTCCACGGCATCCTCGCCCCGGCTGAAGACGCGCACTGCGACTGCCTGATGCGGCACGCCGGAGTGAGGAAAAGTGGTGACCAGGTGCGGGTGTTCGGGATGGCCCGGGAATGGGGCCGAATCCAAAGGTGCAGCGCTCCTTCATGCCGACAACCTCAAGAGGACTCCGGCGAGCTGCCGTTGTCGAAGATGACACCGTGCTCGCCCACGCGCACCGGCACCTTGACCCAGCGGGCCTTGTCTTCGACGGACGCGGCGTACTGGCAGCGGTGACCGGTGTCTCGGTCGTACGAGTTCGAGGTCCGGCACCTTGCCGCAGCGCAGATGCTTGCTGACCTGGTTGTAGTCATTCCAGAACTCGCCGTAGACAGACTTCGCCGTTAGCACGGCCTGGCCCGCGTTGGTGATTTCGCACGGTCTCAAATCGCCGGCCGGCTCGTCGAAACGGACGGACCAGGGGACCTTTACGCCGTCGTAGGTGACGGTGCACCGTGTGGTCACGCCTGGCTCCTCAACCACCTTGCCGCCCTCGCACGCGGCGCTGGTCTTCCCCGGTATCCCGGCCATGGCCACGGTGCGCTTGCGCATCGTCCACAATGCCCGTTCGGTGATCGCGGCGTCGTCGGCGGGTTCCGGCGGTAGGGCGTCGAGCAGTGTCTTCACCGTCAGGAGTCCGGGCTCGGCCGAGGTGATCGCGACGGGGAGTTCCTTGCCGCTCTTCGGCGGTGCGGAGTCCGCAGGGCGGGAGTCGCCGTCATCCGATCCCGACCCGCCGCAGCCCGCGGTGACGAGAGCGATCATGGCGATGCCCAGGAGAGTTCTACTGATGCGCATGCTGCCCAACCCTGGCTACGCGGCCGGTTAAGGCGGTCGCGGTGGGCTTGAGTCTTCGCTGTGGGTGATGACGCCTGACGACCCCTCGTCGAGCAACACAGCAGGCTTCTGACAAGCAGGGACGATCCGCGGCGAACAGCGCTCCCGGAGAGGAAACAAGCAGCTCAAACGGGCCTTCTTCCTCTCCGCGTTCGCCACACTGGCCGACCCGGCATCCCCGGCCTACTACGACAAGAAAGTCGCCCAGGGCAAGCACCACACCCAGGCCCTGCTCTGCCTCGCCCGACGCCGGGCCGACGTCCTCTTCGCCATGCTCCGGGACGGCATCTTCTACGGACCCCAACCCGCCAGATCGGGTTGAACCAGCGAGATCTCACTGATCCACATCATCAGGCTCCCCTCACACAGGGCAGTCACGCTCGTCAATCGAGCCCATGGCGACCGGGTGACCGCAAAAATCGCCAGGACCCATCGCGGTCGGGGTGATGGAGGACATGTCCGAGCGCACCGTGATCAACGTCTACCGGGGCATGGGGGCCCCGGCCTTGTCACAGATCAGAGCACCATCCGGTCAATTAACCAAAAGGTGCAAATCGTGCCGAATTGATATCACCACCTGCGCCTGGAATCGAGAACGGAGATGCGGCACACGCCGGGCAAGCAGTCCACCCCGCCGTGGTCCCGGTCGCCGTAGCCGCAGCCGTCCGCGCATCGACTTCCCGCACCCACCCCTTCCCCACCTGAGAGTCCCAGTACGATGATCAGCACCGGCAATGCAACACTCAGTGATCAATTGAACACGCATGAGACTTCCGAGTCGGCAGTCGCGATGTTCGACGAGCATGGGGCGGTGGTCGCATGGACGCAGGCCGCCGAGCGGCTCGTCGGGCACTCCGCCGGGGACGTGGTGGGCCACTCTGCCGCACTGGTCCTGCCACTTTCCGAGGAAGCGCCGACGATTTCGGCGTTCGTCGAGCAGTGCCGTGCCCAAAATGGCTGGTCGGGCACGACGCCGGTGCGCCACCGAGACGGCCGCATGCTCAACATCAACCTGCGGATCTCCATGTTGTGGGGGCAGGACGGAACAGTCCGGTGGCTCATGTCCGTGACCGACATCGGCACGCTCTCCAAGGAGGCAATGAACGGATCGGTGCGGGAGTCGCTGCTTACCCGCGCACCGATCGGCATCGTCGTTCGTGACCCGCAGCTGCGCTGCATCTGGGTGAACGACACGATGGAGCGCCTTGACGGCATTTCCCGTGACGAACGGCTCGGACGGCTATACACCGATGCGCGGCCCGATGTCAAGGCCGAAGCAATCGAGACAGTGATGCGGCAGGTACTCCAGAGCGGCACCACCAAGGTCCACCAGTACCGGAAGTCGCCGCCGACGAGTCCGCGCCAGGAGCACACCATGGCGGCTTCGTTCTTCTGCCTCCAGGACGCCGACGGCGAAGCGCTGGGGGTGTGCACCATCAACGTCGATGTCACCGAGAGCCGGCGGGCGCTCGAGCGCCTCGCCATCCTCAGCGAGGCCAGTACGCGCCTTGGCAGCACCCTGGACGTGATGCAGACCAGCCAGGAACTGGCCGACCTCGCCGTGCCCCTGCTCGCCGACTACGCCGTCGTCGACCTGGAGCAGTCGGTCCCGTTCGGCGAGGGGCCCCCGGTCCGCATCGGCCCGATGGACGGGCGCCTCCCCGCGTTCCGACGTGCCGGTCTGGCCTCGATCCACCAAGGGGTCCCGGAATCCCCGTGGGTGCGCGGTGAGCCGGTCCCCGTGACGCCCGCCTCACCCGTCACCGGCGTCCTGCGCACCGGGAGGTCCCACCTGGAGGCGATCCTGGACACCGCTCCGGGCACGTGGATCGACGAGGACCCGGCACGGGCGCAGAAGATCCGTGAGCACAGCATGCACTCCCTGATGGTCGTACCCATCCGTGCGCGGCGCGGCCTGCTGGGCGTGGCGCTGTTCGTCCGCACCGAGGACCCGGTGCCGTTCCAGGAGTTCGATCTGCTCCTTGCCGAAGAACTCGTCAGTCGCGCTGCGATGTCGATGGACAACGCTCGCCGGTACGCGCGCGAACACAATGCGGCCCTCGCGCTGCAACGCAACCTGCTCCCTCGCCGTTTGAGGGGCGGTGCGGCGGTCGAGGCGGCCTCGCGCTACCTGCCCGCCGACATGGACCACGGCGTCGGAGGCGACTGGTTCGATGTGATCCCGCTGTCCGGCGCCCGGGTGGCCCTTGTAGTCGGCGATGTGGTCGGACACGGCATCAACGCCGCCGCGACCATGGGCAGGCTCCGCACCGCCGTCCACACGCTTGCCGACATGGAACTGCCCCCCGACGAACTGCTGACTCACCTCGATGACACGGTCCAGCGACTGGCCGAGGAAGACGCCGACGCGCCGGACCAGACCGCCACGGTGGTGGGCGCCACGTGCATCTATGCCGTCTACGACCCGGTCACCCGGAAGTGCACCATGGCACGGGCCGGGCACCCTCCGCCCGCGATCATCGACCCGCAGGGCCGAATCACTTTCCCCGATCTTCCCACCGGAACCCCGCTGGGCACCGGGATGGGGGTCCCTTTCGAGGCCGTGGAGCTGGAACTGCCCGAGGGAAGTCTCCTCGCCCTGTACACCGACGGCCTGATCGAAACCCGCGACCACGACATCGACGTGGGAATACAGCGCCTGGGCACCGCCCTGGCACAACCGGATCGATCCCTGGACGACCTCTGTACCCGCGCGATGGAGACCATCCCGGGGCAGGCACCGTGCGACGACGTCACCCTGCTCCTCGTCCGCACCCGCTCGATCAGCCCAGCCCACGTCGCCTCCTGGACACTGCCGAGCGACGAGACCGCAGTCCACAGCGCCCGGGACATGGCAGCCTGTCAGCTGGCCGAATGGGGCCTGGAAGGTCTCGAGGACGCCACGAAGCTGATCGTCAGTGAACTGGTCACCAACGCCGTCCGCCACGGCACCGGCCTGATCGGTCTGCGTCTGATCCAGCACCAAGTCCTGACCTGCGAAGTGTTCGACACCAACGTCGGCTCCCCGCTTCTGCGTCGCGCACGCACCATCGACGAGAACGGCCGCGGCCTCTTCCTGGTCGCTCAGCTGTCCCGCAGATGGGGCACCCGCTCGGTATCGGGCGGCAAGGTCGTCTGGGCGGAAGAAGACCTGGCCTCCGCGCCCTCACATGCCCGGGCCCTCGGTACACCGCCCGCACGCGAGGAGCAACCGGCATGCGTGTCAAATTGACGAGAATGACAGGGCGTGTGCCGCGCCGGCACCGCCGGAGAAGGTGCTTGGAGTGCCGGCGATCGTTATTCGGGCAGCGGTCGGTCGTCGATGACGTGTTTCATGACGAGGGTGGAGGTCAGGCGCTGGACGCCCGGCAGCCTGGCCAACTGCTGGTCATAGAGCTGCTGGTAGGCGGCCAGGTCGGTGGTGGCGACGCGCAGGAGGTAGTCGGGTTCGCCGAAGAGGCGCTGGGCCTGGATGACGTTCGGGATGGTGGTGACGGCTTCTTCGAAGGCGGTGACGGTGTCGCGGTCCTCCCAGCGCAGCGTGGCGAAGATGAGGGCTTCGAAGTTCAGGCCGACGGCGGCCGGGTCGACGACGGTGCGGTAGCCGCGGATGGCGCCCTCGCGTTCGAGGTCGCGCACGCGGCGGTGGCAGGGCGAGACGCTCAGCTGCACGCGGGCGGCCAGCTCGGTGACTGTCAGGCGGCCGTCCACCTGTAGCTCGGTAAGAATCTTCCGGTCCAGGGCATCCATGGGGAAGATTTTCCCTCATCGAACGCGATCACGGGGTAAAGACGGAAACACTTTCGGGCAAATCACGCCTAATCTTCCCTCTCAGAGGAACAAGGAAGTGAGAGGGATCGATGGACACGACGACAGTGGCAGCTTTCCTGGCAGTGGATCTGCTGCTGGTGTTCATCCCGGGCGCGGACTGGGCCTACGCGATCTCGGCGGGGCTGCGGGGCCAGTCGGTCGTCCCGGCGGTCGCCGGGCTGATAGCCGGATACGCGGGATACACGCTGCTCGCCGTGGCCGGTCTGGTGGTGATTGTGGCGAGCTCGACGACGGTGCTTACCGCGCTGACCGTCGCTGGGGCCGCCTACCTGATGTGGCTGGGCTGGGGTGTCCTGCGTCGGCCGACGGTGCTGGGCGCGTCCACGGAGGCCATGGCCTCCTCGCGCGGGCAGATCATGCTCAAGGGTGCCGGGATCAGCGGTCTGAACCCCAAGGCGCTGTTGCTGTACTTTTCGCTGTTCCCGCAGTTCATCGACCCCGCGGGCGGCTGGCCCGTCGCCGCGCAGACCGGCCTGCTCGGCACGCTCCACATGACGGCTTGTGCCCTCGTGTACCTGGCCGTCGGCATGCTCTCCCGCAGCGCCCTGAATACCCGGCCCTCGGCGGCCCTGGCGGTCACCCGCGTCTCTGGTGCCATGATGATCGTCATCGGTGGGTTCCTGCTGGTGGAATGCCTGGCCGGCTGACGAACCCGCCCCGCGCCGTTCACAGACCGTGATGTCGGTCGAAGGAGAGCACGTGGAAGACCAGACGCAGCAGGAACAGGCCGGCCCCGAGGTGCAAAAGCGCATCCAGGACAGCTTCGACCGCCAGGGGCTGATGGCCCACCTCGGTGCACGGATAACCCACATCGGACCCGGACGCGTGCACATCGTGCTCCCCAGCCGGCCCGAAGTGACCCAGCAGCACGGCTACTTCCACGCCGGCGCCACCAGCGCCATCGCCGACAGCGCCGGCGGCTACGCCGCCTACACGCTGTTCCCCGAGGACACCGAGGTGCTCACCGTCGAGTACAAGATCAACCTCCTCGCGCCCGCCGTCGGTGAGTACATCAAGGCGGTCGGGACGGTCCTGAAGGCCGGACGCACGCTGACCGTCTGTCGGTTGGAGGTGTTCGGCGTCAAGGACGACGGCGAGCGGAAGCTCGTCGCCAACGGGCAGCAGACGCTGATCCGCGTGAACCGGCCCGAGCAGTGAGCCCGCAGCCGTCGTTGCCGTCCTGGGCGACGTGGTGGCAGCGGCCGTTCCCGGACGCCAACACGCTGCTGCTCCACGGGCGGCAACCGGCCCTGGTCGACACCGGGTTCGTGGGTCATGCCGAGGAGACGGCCGCCTGGGCCCTCGCGCACGCCGGGGAGGTCGGCCTGGTGGTGAACACGCACTGGCACTCCGACCACGTCGGCGGCAACGCCTTCCTCCAGACGCAAGGCGCCGCCGTCGCGGCCGGGGCACTGGAGGCCGAGGCCATCAGGCGCCGGGACCCGGGCTGCTGCGCGGCCGAGTACCTGGACCAGCCGGTCGCCCCGTACACGGTCGACGTGCCGCTCGACGACGGACAGGTCCTCCGGCTCGGGGACGCCGAGTGGGAGGTGGTCCTGACCCCCGGGCACACACCTGGGCATCTGGCGCTGTGGCAGCCGGAGGAGCGGCTGCTCGTGGCCGGGGACGCGCTGTCGGACTACGACGTCGGCTGGGTGAACCTCGCCCTCGACGGGCTCGACGCGGCCACCACCGCGCTCGCTTCCCTCAGGCGGATGGCCGACCTCGCCCCGCGGGTGATCCTGCCCTCCCACGGCCCGGTCCCCGCCGACCCCGGTGCTGCCTTCGCCGCCGCCCTGCGCCGTACGCAACGGCTCGTGGACGACCCGGACGGGGCGGTCTGGTACGGCGCCCGGCGGATCTTCGCGTTCGCCCTGATGATCCGCGGCAGCATCCCGGCCGACGATGTCCAGCCGTACCTGCACGCTCGAGCCTGGCTGACCGACGCCGCCCGGCTCCTGGACCTCACGCCCGAGGCGCTCGCCACCGAACTGGTCACGACCATGCTCGGCAGCGGCGCCGTCGTCCTCCGCGACGGCCGCCTCTACGCCGCCGCCGACCACACCCCTGTGGCGGCCGAGTCGTTGCGCGTGCCGTACCCGCGCGCATGGCCGGTTTCGGAGCCGCACTGACTCGCGGGGGAACGCGGACGGGCGAGAGGCCTTCAACAAGGCCGGTCTCGACCCGCCCACCACCTGGAGGCCCAGAAGAAGGGTTCGTACTGCCCGGAGCCTCCGCCTCCGCCTCCGCCCTCCTGAACGCACCCTTCCTGTGGCCGACGGTAGCTTCGCTGCTGTATAGCCAGGGTCCGGTGGGGACTACTCAGGACGCCGATCGCGCGCCACGCCGCTCCCCCGCCGGAATCGCGGAGGAACGATCAACGCCCAGGCTCCCGGCTTACTACCGGCGACCTGGGCCTTTGCCATACTTCCTACTGGTGGGCGTGGGCGGATTCGAACCGCCGACATCTGCGCGGACTGCGACAGTCACTAGATCCCAATGGTGGTTGTCAAGACGGCGCGGACCGCCGCGAGACGCTCCCTGGACTCGGCTACCCACTCTTCGTGATGACCGTTAGACAGCCGGGTGGGCAGGAGGCCGGGGTAATCGGAATGCGGCGCGGGCGGGACATACCGCAGACTCCACGGGTGATCGTTTTGCAGCCAGTCCTCGAGATCTACTCCCCCGACGACTTCACCCTGTGGCCGGTCGCCGAGTCCGCGCCGTACGGCTTCCTGCCGCTCAGCGGCGCGCTCGACGCTGCCGAGGTGGGCACAGCAGTGATGCGCATCGCCGACTGCAACGACATCGACCCCGCGGACGACGACCGCCCGCCGCGGCCTACCGACCCGCTCGGGGGCTTCCTGCACGGACTGCTCACCATGGACGACCTCTTCGCGTCTGGCGGCCTGCGGATCACTGACACCACAACCGGCACCATCCTGCTGCCGGGCTGCTGCAACGGGCTGGAGGAGCGGCGCGACTGGCTCGAGGTCCTCGACGGCGACGGCTGGGCCTCCTTCGGCCACGACCCCTCCCCACTCGCCGAACGCCTCGGCGAAATCGTCCGACTGACCGTCGACGCCGAACAGGACGACAGCCCGGTGATCGAACTACCCGTCATCGAGCTGCGCCGCCTACTCGCCGACGCAGAGCGCGACCTGATCGACTTCCTCCAACTGGCCGCCGCCTGGGCCGCGCAGCTTTTGCCCGACCACGCCATCCACGTCACCGCCGCCCTCGCACGCGCCTTGGACCTACCTGCACCGCTGGTGCCGCCGAAGCCATAGGGTCGTGCGTTGGCGCTCTAGCAACTCAGCGTTGTCCAGGTTCATCCAGGCACACAGCTTGAGCGACTCGACTGCGCCGCCCACGTCATAATCGGCGAACCATTCGGCAAACTCAATCCGTACAGTCGTGACCGGCAACCATGAGCCCTTTCGGGTGTCCAAGTGGAGGTGCCCCATGCCCCTGTTCCGGTCATGGTGAGAGGCTCTTCGACACCCACGATGTCGTCCCCGGACGTTGAGTAGTCGCCGCAGACGTCAGTGGCAGTAAAGCTTCCGTCCGCGGAGAAGGTGAGGCGTCCGTGCGCCTCGTCCCGCCAGGTACCCATCAGTTCCTCAGGCGACAGGGTCCGAGGCGGACCGGGCGGTTGCGGCGCGGGATAGAAGAGGATGCATCCCGAAGGCAGTGTTCCCAGCGCTGCGCAGGTCAGTACGGCTCTGAGCGCCGCGCGCGTCCCGAAGTTCATACCTCGCATGTGCAGCCCGCTGGCCGACTCGCCGCCCCCTGCAATACCTTGGACACTCATCATGCACCTGACGATCGCAGCGCTCGTACCGGCTCTCCGGTCCCGTCTCATGCAGCCGGAACAGGTGCCGACGGCGTGGGCAGTCGGCGCACATAGGCGCATGCCCTCCTGAGCCTTGTGCTCACTCGACACTTTTCCAGGTGGGAGAAATCCGGGTAGTCCGTGACCGGCCGCCGGCTACCGCGCTGGGACCGGTGAAGATGGCGAGCCAACCGGTCCCGTTGAAGTAGCACATGAGGCCATCGTCCCCGACGTCCGCCAGCGCTTCCGCGGGAACGACGAACTCGGGCGCCCTGAGGGGCCCTTAGCTTGGGAATCACCGTTCACGTTGGCCAGTTATGTGCCTGACCTGCGAGGAAACGGGTCTGCCGTGACGTCTACTTCGCTATCTGCAATCTGGCGTTGACCGTGGTTGACCGCTCGTTCTGGTGCTCATCTGGTTCAGCTCTCGTGCGGTCAGATGATGAGGCAGACGGCCCATGTCGCACCCCGGGTCCCGCCCTTTACCGTGCGGACGACCTCATCAACGGGAGGTTAGCAGTGGCGGTTGAGCCAGCAGGCTGCGGCAGGGCCCTGTCTTCTTGCCCTGGGTCTTGTCTCCAGTCTTGGTGAGCTGGGTCTTTGCCGGTCGGGGTGGTGTGGGCCCGTGGACAAATGGTTGTTGTTGGTCGCCGTTGGGTGATGGCGAGCGGCCTCGGACGACCCAGGGACGGCCCGGAGAGGCGGCATCGGTGCATCTCATGTCGGAGCTGCGGGTATGGTGCGGCCGCGATCAAGCATCGAGTTTGGGGAGGGGCTTTGGGAGCGAAGACGGGTCTGCTCGTGTACGCCGACAACGATGTGTCGGACCAGTTGCGACGAGTGGCGCCAGCGGACCTGGCGCGGACGACAGGTCAGAGTATGGCCTCTCGTCGCTGTGTAGCGGCTGTTTCGGTCCGCGCGCGGGTCGTCGCGGTAGCGGCCACGTCCTTGCTGGCTGCAAGTTGCGGCATGCTGGACGATCCGGTCAAGGACCGCTGGGAGTCTAGAACTGAGTTTTCAAGTTGTGGCAAGGTGAGCTTGGCTCAGGGTGAGGAGATACAGAAGCAGGCGGTGCGGGAAATCGTCTGCCTCCGGCGAGCCCTGGAGAGTGGCGGGAGCGCAGAACTGAAGGTGACTTATCCCACTGTGGAGGGTGACCCGATTCGCGAGTACTACCGCTTGACGCCGCAAGGCAGGCTTGAGGTGTACACCGACAGCACGGACGACCGCTACTCGGACCATAAGTGGTCGTTCGCTGAGTGCTACACCCCGGAATGGTTGGCTGAGATTTCCTGCGATCAATGACCAGGCCAACGCGATGAGGTCGTCTATGGCCTCCTGGCAACCGACTGGAACCCCCAACGGGGTAGCCAAGCAGCCCCGAGGTGCGCTCAGTAGTCGAAGAAGTGAATGGGGGCTCCCCTGATCTGGGGCCTCGTCAGCGATCAATGCTGTGACCTGCGGCCGGGCCGTCAATGGTTGTCAGTCGGTCGTCCTTGTGCGGCCCCGGAGCGCGCGCTCTGGGGATGGGATGATCTCCCTCGGAGGCGTGCGAGTGGACATGCTTGAACTGATGGGGTGGCTGGCCGAGCGCGGAGTCACGACCGTGTTCAAGGTCGACGGTGACCGCATGGTTGAGCGCAGGAAGGCATGGATGGTCATCGTCAGTGGTGGGCCGCTTGGCGAGAACTGAGTTGGGCTTCGCTCACGAGTCCGAGCCTAGCGACCGCAGCCTCGGGAGGCGCCGGCGCTATCGGGATCACCGCTTTAGGAGCGAGGTGGGGCGAGTTGGGCGCTGGCCTGCAGGATCCTTGCGTGTGCTGACGTCAGTCTGAGGAGCCGTCAGTGTCGCGGAGTCCCCGTGATTCCCCGCTCCTTCTGGCACGGCTGTGGCACGGGCTGACCCTCTCGATGCGAACTACGGGCGGGGCGGTTGCTGAGGGCCGCTGAGCTGGTGAGGCGGGCGCCCCAAGCCGACAGCGGTCGGCTTCAGTCACGTCGGTTGCTGTACTTCTGTGCTGTACCGGGCAGTCGGAAGGGCCGGTCTCGCATGGCCGGCCGGATCAGCGGTGGACGCTGGCCCGGGTGAGGAACGTGATCGAGCGGCGCTTCCACGTGGTGACGTGGCCCGGCTAGTGTTCTGCGCCGGGAATTCGATCAAGATATGAAGCGAGGCGTTGAAGGATCTCGTCGGCGTCCTTCGTCCAGACGAAGGGCTTCGGGTTG
>NZ_JBEXID010000086.1:0-28623 GCF_040608395.1 Streptomyces sp. NPDC005181 | reverse complement strand
CCATGATCACGGTGGCCGTACTCATGCCCGCAGGCGCCCCATCACCCAGCTGGCCAGCACCGACGCGTCACACGACCGCATCTACAGCTGCCGTGCCGGAGAGCGCACCACGGCGACATAACGCCCGATGTAAGTGATGTACAGGAACGAACAAGGCAAGGAAAGACCATGAGCGATGCGACCGAGGAACTACCGCCGTGCCCCGAATGCTCCAGCGCGTACGCCTACGAGATGGGCGCGCTCCTGATCTGTCCAGAGTGCGGCCATGAATGGTCGCCCGCGTCCTCCGAACCCGCGGGTGCCAGCGAGGACGGGGTGATCAGGGATGCGGTCGGCAACGTGCTCGCCGACGGCGACACGGTGACGGTGATCAAGACCTTGAAGGTCAAGGGCAGCCCGAGCGGGATCAAGGCCGGCACCAAGGTGCGCAACATCCGCCTCGTGGACGGCGTCGACGGCCACGACATCGACTGCAAGATCGACGGGTTCGGCTCCATGCAGCTGAAGTCCAGCGTGGTCAAGAAAGCCTGACAGCCAGCCGGTCGCGGGCTGAACACAGGTGCGGATGGTTCCGTCCTCGGCGGAGGATGGAACCATCCGCGTTCCAGGGGATCAAGCCCTTGCCGGGGGTCCGTCCCCAGCGCGTCCAGTGCGGCGTCCAGGTCGCTGTACACGGTCGGCGGAATCAGATAGTTGGCCGTCAGGGGCCCCCATGGGCAGGGCGCCGACGCCGCACAGGGCAAGCGGATGGGAGCGGCCCGATACTCGGCGGACAAGATCGAAGACTGCGGCTTCGCCCTCCTGGCTCCAGCCGAGCAGCCCGTCGGCATCCAGGACGACGGGGCCGCGGCGCCGGCCGGCACCCAGCCAGGTGGTCGTCGCCGCAGCGCGGGCAGTTGCCGTCTTCGCCGACGGCTGCCGGGAGGCACTTGAGACGGCAGGCCGGGCACTTCAGGAGGGTTCCGTTGGAGCCGAGCAGTCGTGGGATGCGCACTGAACCTCCATCTCACGCTTTCTGAATTGCTAGTCTTAGCAATTCTCGAGGTCATCACGTGGGTGTGAGGGCGCGAGAATGTCCCCATGACGAAGAGTTTTGGGTGGATGCGATGCACGGTGCACGCACGAGAGCGGCCGTCCGGCACCCCGGCGGCCCGTACGGGCGCGGGGCGGGTGCGGTGAGCGCGCCGTTGTACCAGCTGAAGGCTGAATTCTTCAAAACCCTCGGCCACCCGGTGCGGATCAGGGTGCTGGAGCTCCTGAGCGAGCGGGAGCACGCGGTCTCCGAAATGCTGACCGAGGTCGGCGTCGAAGCGGCCCACCTCTCCCAGCAGCTGGCCGTCCTGCGCCGGGCCAACCTCGTCGTCCCTCGCCGGGAGGGCTCGACTGTCTACTACTCTCTGGCCAATCCCCAGGTGGCGGAGCTGCTGCGGGTCGCGCGGAGCATCCTGTCCGGCGTACTGGCCGGACAGGCCGAACTGCTGGCCGACCTCAAAGCCGCCGAATCCGACACCGCACCCCGGCCCCAGCGCCGCAGGTCGTCATAGACGACCCGCACCCCATACGGCGGCCGCCTCTCGGCGGAAACCATTCCGCGCTCTGGCGGCGGGAGGCGGCCGCTCCCCGCCCGGGCCGACCCCGGCATACCTACCATCGGCCCGGCCCCCACGACTCCGGGCCAACAACCAGGAACTCAGGATCGCTCACTGAATGCGTGCCAGAACCCCGAAGGGATCAGGCACACATTCCATGAGGACGATCAACGGGTTTGACCTCGGTGACACTGCGTCATCTGAGGCCGTGGTGCGGTGTCATGACGTCGTCGGAAGCCTGTTTTCCACATCTCAGCACGTCGCTGGTGGAGGCCGTGTCCTTCGAGTGCGGGACGGTCCACCTCGTGGCGAGAACCCGCGAGATCGGCGTGACCTGCCCAGGCCTGTGCGGCAGTGCCCAATCGGGTCCACAGCACCTACGAAAGGGTCACGCGCCGGCGCCGCCGAGGGAAGGGGCCGGGGACCCCGTCGCACGACATGACCACGGCTACACGGCCGCAGACCGTCCTCAGCTCTCGCCCGGGCCCATCAACTCGTCCAGCGCCCGGAGCGCCTCCTCCACACCCATGTGCGAATTGTCGATCATCGGGACGTCACGGTCGCGCCAGCCACTCATCTGGCCATAGATGATCTCGAGTGTTTCCATGGCGAGCCGGCGATGCCCGCGGCGCGCACTGTTACGCCTCTCCAGGACGTCGACGGAGGGCATGAGGACGACCAGACGCACCGACAGGCCCTGAAGCTCCTGCTCCCACCTGTCAAGACCGACGGCGTCCCAGTCCGGGAAGACCGCGTCATCGACGACACAGGCGTACCCGATCTCCGTGTACTCGCGAACAGCACGGGCCACACAGCGCCGCGCCACGACGTACTGACGCTCGGAGAGCTCGCTCCACCCGTCCTCCGGGTTGGCGTACCCGGACTTCACCCAGTCCCGTACGTCGTCGAGCGAGATGTGCACGGTGGGCCCAGAACGGCTCCTCGCCCATGCGTCCGCCAGTGTGCTCTTCCGTGCACCAGCGGGACCCGTGATCAGCAGTACGGGAGGAGCCTCATCACATTCCCGGGCCTTCTTCATTTCCTTCTATCCCCAGACCGGTAGAAAAACGTCCTCACTTGCCGCCCCGATCCCGCGACCATTCCCGCTGAACGAAACGAAACCGGCGTATCAGATCACCGGGTCTGCGCTGCGCGACGGCCGCCCACACGCCACCTGCGTCGAAACACAGGTCGACCAAGGTGCAGACGGCATCCTCCCTCAGCCCGCGCATCCCTGCGCCCGGCTCATGACGGCTCATGGTTTCACGGGCCTGCACAGAACAGCGGGGCCGGCCGTACTAGCCGCGCGAGACGCACACTTCCGCAGGGCTTCGCCCGCCACTGTCGCGGCGGCCACCATCACAAACGGATTCGCGTAGTACGTCGTCAGATCAAGATGCTTCGCGCACAGCAACAGCCAGCCGTTCGTCTGCCTTGCAAATGGCGGCCTGCCGGTCACGCGGTGACAATGAGGGCAGCAACGCCTGAAGACAGGTGGGCCATGAATACCGTTGAAGAAACGATTGATATCGCTGTGCCAGTGCGTACCGCCTACAACCAGTGGACTCAGTTCAGGAGCTTTCCGCGGTTCATGTCCGTGGTGAAGAAGGTCGAGCAGGTCCGACCCAACATGACCCGGTGGGTCCTGGGGTGCGGTCCGGTGCGACACGAGTTCGCGGCCGAGATCGTGGAGCAACAGCCGGACATCGGTCTGACTTGGCGGAGCCTGGACCGGCGCTTCAGCCACCGGGGGGAGGTGTCGTTCCGCCCCTCGGCATCCGGGGACACCCTGGTCACGGTACGTATCCAGATGGAGCGGCGCGGAGTGGCGGACCTCGTCGCGCAGCGCTCGGGGGCCACGCGCCGAGTACTCCGATCTGAACTCGGTCATTTCAAAGAGTTCATCGAGGGCTTGGGGGAAGCCGGCGGGGCTTGGCGCGGCGTCATTCGCGACGGACGCGTACAGCAGATGGAGCCGGAACCACCCAGATGCCAGGTCCCTCATTGGCCTGTCGGCTGATCCGAGTGAAAGAGAATGACGCACCTGATGAAGAAGCCACCGAGCGAAGAGCCGGACGAACGACTCACCGTGACTCCGCCCAAGGAGTGGGCGGCAGGAGTGCCCGCGGTGACCCACGCTCTGGAGTATTCCCTTGAGGAGACGTCCGTCCGGCGAGCCGGAGTGACACTGCTGACCATGAACCAGGTGGGTGGCATCGACTGCCCCGGCTGCGCCTGGGCGGATCCCTCCCCGGGCCACAGGCACCTCAACGAGTACTGCGAGAACGGCGCCAAGCACATCAATGACGAGGCGACGTCACGGCGCATCACTGCCGGCTTCTTCCGCAGGCACACGGTCTCCGAACTGGGCCGGCGGTCCGATCTGTGGCTCAATCAGCAAGGCCGGCTCACCGAGCCGATGGTCAAGCGGCCCGATGCGGATCACTACGAGCCGATCAGCTGGCACGACGCCCTGGGACTGCTGGCCGAAGAGCTGAAGGCACTGGACTCGCCCGATGAGGCGGTCTTCTACACGTCGGGCCGGGTCAGCAATGAGGCCGCTTTTCTCCTGCAGCTCTTCGCCAGGGCCTTCGGCACCAACAACCTGCCCGACTGCAGCAACATGTGCCATGAGTCCAGTGGCTCCGCCCTGCACGAGAGCCTGGGCACCGGCAAAGGCTCGGTGAGTCTGGAGGACATCCACCACGCCGACCTGATCTTCTTGGTGGGGCAGAATCCCGGCACCAACCATCCACGGCAACTCTCCGCGCTGGAGGAGGCCAAGGGAAACGGTGCCCGCATCATCGCGGTGAATCCCCTGCCGGAGGCCGGACTGCTGCGGTTCAAGAACCCCCAGAAGCCTCACGGCGTAGTCGGCCGCGGTGTCCAGATCGCCGATCGTTTCCTTCAAATCCGTAGCGGCGGCGACCTCGCACTGTTCCAGGGTCTGAACCGGCTCCTGCTGGAGGCAGAGGACTCCCGACCGGGCACCGTGCTCGACCACGACTTCATCCGCTCCAATACCAGCGGCTTCGAGGAGTTCTCCCAGCACGCCCGAAACATCGCCTGGGAGGACATCCTCACCGCCACCAGCCTCACCCGAGAAGAGATCGAGGCGGTCCGGGACGAGGTCCTGCGCAGCAAGCGCATCATCGTCTGCTGGGCCATGGGGGTGACGCAGCAAAGGCACGGAGTCCCCACCGTCAGGGAGATCGTGAACTTCCTGATGCTGCGCGGCAACCTGGGCAAGGCCGGAGCCGGGACCTGCCCGGTGCGCTCACAGCAACGTGCAGGGCGACCGCACGATGGGAATCTGGGAGCGGATGCCCGACTCCTTCCTGGACGCACTGCAGCAGGAGTTCGGCTTCGAACCGCCTCGCGCCCACGGGCTCGATTCGGTGAACTCGATCAGGGCCATGCGGGAAGGTCGTATCAAGGTCTTTCTCGGCGTCGCGGGCAACTTTGTCCGGGCTGCTCCGGACAGCGCCGTCACCGAGGACGCCATGCGGCGATGCCGCCTCACCGCCCACATCTCCACCAAGCTCAACAGGTCCCACACGGTCTGCGGCCGGACCGCGCTCATCCTTCCTACCCTCGGCCGCACCGAACTGGACGTCCAGGCCACCGGCGAGCAGTTCGTCACCGTGGAGAACTCGATGAGCGAGGTGCACACCTCCCACGGGCGCCTGAAGCCGGCCTCCAAGCTCCTTCTCAGCGAAGTCGCCATCCTGTCCCGGCTGGCCCGCCGAACACTTGACGGCAAGGCCGACATCCCGTGGAACGAGTTCGAGGCCGACTACGGGGCCATCCGTGACCGAATCTCCCACGTCGTGCCGGGACTGCATGACTTCAGTCGGCGGGTGGCCCGTCCCGGCGGCATCAGGTTGCCCAACCCTGTCAACGAGGGAGTCTTCAATACGTCCGTCGGCAGGGCCTTGTTCACCTGCAACGCCTGGGAGATGTCGTACGCCCCCGAGGGGCACCTGCTGCTGCAGAGTCTGCGCTCCCACGACCAGTGGAACACCATCCCCTACACGGACAACGACCGCTACCGGGGCATCCACGGAAGCCGCCGGGTGGTCCTGGTGAACCCACAGGACGTATCCCAACTCGGTCTGGCAGAAGGCCAGCGTGTCGACCTGGTGAGCGTGTGGGCCGACGATGCGGAGCGCCGCGCGGAGGACTTCGCGGTGGTGCCGTACCCGACGACACCCGGCTGCGCCGCCGCGTACTACCCCGAGGCCAACGTCCTGGTGCCGCTGGACAGCGTGGCCGAGACCAGCAACCAACCGACCGCCAAGGGCATCGTGGTCCGGCTGGAGCCCACAGGCACCCGACCGGAGTGAGTGCCGCCAGGTGCCTACGGCCGGGATGGAGCCCACCGGACCGGGCCCGGCGACGGTGGTGCGCGCCGAGGCCCGCCCGCCACTTCGTCGGCGACCGGCTCAAGAGCGCACATGCGGACTCCGTTTCGGAGATCCCCCGGTTTGGTGGGTCCCGTACCCGGCTGGGGTGGGCCGGCTACCCGAAGATCCGCCGGCCACCGTCGCACGCGACGGAGCAACCCGGTAGGGGAGGCCAACCACACGTGGCTGATCTTCTGCCTGGTCACGGGAGCCTCGACCACTACGGCCGATCCGATCCGCTAGCGCAGTGACCGCATACGTTCCCCGGGTTCCGGTGCAAGGATCCTGGCATGGAGTACATGGTGCTGATGTACGCCGATCCCGCAGCGACCGAAGCGGGTTAAGCTCGGCCAGCCAGCGGCGGTGGCGCCCGGGAAACTCAACTCCAGCTCGGCGAGGTCCCGTCCGGCCCCTTGTAGGGGACCGGTTGGCCGGTGTGCGCGTCGAGCGGATCCAGACTCTTCGGCCCCAGGGACTCGTTCAAGGCGCCCAGGTTCCCGACTTGGTCAGGTTCGTCAACTGCACGACAGCGACTCTTGGTTACTTCCCAAATCACCTCTCGATCGGGAAGATTGTATTCAGTATACTTACGACCGGCCGTACACTCGCATCGCGCCACCCGGAGGAGCCATGACAGTCCCGCACCCCCAGCTGCTCGCGCACATGACCATCCACGCGCCCGACGGCATCGTCATCGTCGACAGCGCGGGGCTCATCCTGTTCTGGAACAGCGGCTCGGAGCGGATCTTCGGGTGGAAGGAGAGCGAGGTGCTCGGACAGAGCCTCGACCTGATCATCCCCGAGCGGCACCGGCGCCCGCACTGGGACGGCTTCCACGCGGCGATGGCCAAGGGCACCACCCGCTACGGCGCGAGCGACCTGCTGACCGTGCCCGCGCTCAAGTCCGACGGGTCGAGTCTGTCGATCGAGTTCAGCGTGTGCCTCCTGCCGGATCCGCAGGGCGGCGCCGGACATGTCGGCGCGGTCATCCGTGATGTCACCGCGCGCCGCGCCCAGGAGAAGGAGTTGCGCCGCCGCCTCGCCGACGCGAACGTCCGCGCCACGACCGTGTGAAACGCGGGGCATCGCGAGGAGGGCAGGGAACCCCGGGTTCCCTGCCCTCCTCGCTGTTCCGGGTCCGCACACGCGGGTGTCCCGCACGCTGGTCGCGCGCGGGACACCTCCCCCCCGTCCCCCCTGTTCCCCCTGTTCCCCCTGTTCCCCCTGTCACCAGGCGGACACGGCGTCAGGCAACGACGGACCCCTCGTGCAGCTTACGGATGGCGTCCGCGTCGTAGCCCAGGTCCGCGAGGACCTCGTCGGTGTGCTCGCCAAGCAGCGGCGCACCCTTGATGTCCGGCTTGAACCCGGAGAACTTCACCGGGCTGCCCACCGTCAGGTACGTGCCGCGCTCCTTCTGCTCCACCTCGACGATGGTGCCGCTCTTGCGCATGTCGGGGTCCTCGGCGAGCTCCTTCATCGACAGGACCGGGGCGCACGGCACCTCCCACTCGCGCAGGATGTCGACGGCCTCGTACTTCGTCTTGTCGGCGAGCCACTTCTCGATCTCGCCGAAGATCTCCATGATGTGCGGCTGGCGCGCCCGCGCGGTGCTGTACTGCGGGTCATCCTTCCACTCCGCGTGGCCGATGGCCTCGCAGGTACGAGCCCAGTTCTGCTCCTGGACCGTGAAGTAGATGTACGCGTTGGGGTCGCTCTCCCAGCCCTTGCACTTGAGGATCCAGCCGGGCTGGCCGCCGCCGCCCGCGTTGCCGCCGCGAGGCACGGCCTCACCGAACTCGCTGTGCGGGTACTGCGGGTACTCCTCCAGGTAGCCGAGCTGCTCCAGGCGCTGCTGGTCGCGGAGCTTGACGCGGGTGAGGTTGAGGACGGCGTCCTGCATGGAGACCGAGACCTTCTGGCCGAGCCCCGTCTGGTCGCGCTGGATGATCGCCGTGAGCAGGCCGATCATGAGGTGCATGCCGGAGTTGGAGTCACCCAGCGCGGAGCCGGAGATGGTGGGCGGGCCGTCCCAGAATCCGGTGGTCGAGGCGGCGCCGCCGGCGGCCTGGGCGACGTTCTCGTAGACTTTGAGGTCGTTCCACTTCGAGTCGTCGTTGAAGCCCTTGACCGAGCCGAGGATGAGGCGCGGGTTCAGCTCGTGGATGTAGTCCCAGCCGAGACCCATGCGGTCCATGGCGCCGGGCGCGAAGTTCTCGACCAGCATGTCCGACTCGCGGATCAGCTTCTCCATGACCTCCTTGCCCTCGGGCGTCTTGGTGTTGATCGCCAGCGAGCGCTTGTTGGAGTTGAGCATGGTGAAGTACAGGGCGTCGAGGTCCGGGATGTCCCTGAGCTGCTGGCGGGTCACGTCGCCGCCGTTGATGCGCTCGACCTTGATGACGTCGGCGCCGAACCAGGCGAGCATCTGCGTACAGGCGGGGCCGGCCTGGACCCCGGTGAAGTCGATCACCTTGAGGCCTGCGAGCGGCTGTTCACTCATGTCTGAGTCCTTCTCGTGATGGATTGCGCGGCGAACCGCGGTTGTGCTTGCGGAGGTTGAGAGGTGGCGTGCCAGGTGTGGTGGGCGGGTCACTTCTTCGACGGCACGATGTTGCCGACGGTGATGCCCTTGGGGTTGAGGTGCGCGATGTGACCGCTCTCCGTGCCCGCGCCCGGGTCGATGGCGCAGTCGATCAGGGCGGGGCCGCCCGCGGCGAGCGACTCGGTGAGGGCCGCGGTGACCTCGGCGGGGGTGGTGGCGCGGTAGCCCTTGCCGCCGAACGCCTCGATCATGAGGTCGTGCCGGGCGGACAGCATCAGGGTGGTGGGCGACGGGGCGTCGTCGAGGGGGTTGACGTCGTTTCCGCGGTACACACCGCCGTTGTTCATGATCACAGTGGTGACGGGGAGCTGGTACCGGCAGATCGTCTCCAGCTCCATGCCGCTGAACCCGAAGGCGCTGTCGCCCTCGACGGCGATCACCGGCTGGCCGGTCTCCACGGCGGCGGCGATCGCGTAGCCCATGCCGATTCCCATCACACCCCAGGTGCCGACGTCCAGGCGGTGGCGCGGGACGTGCATGTCGATGACGTTGCGCGCCATGTCGAGGGCGTTGGCACCCTCGTTGACGAGGTACGCGTGCTGGTTGTCGTGCAGCACGTCGCGCACGGCGCGCAGCGCGCCCATGAACTGCATCGGGTGCGGGTCGGCCGCCAGACGCCCGGCCATCTTCTCGACGTTCTGCGCGGAGCGCGCCGCGAGTTCCTCGCGCCAGGCGGTGGGTGCGGAGATCTGACCCGGCTTGGCACGCTCGGCCAGCACCTCGAGCACGGATTCGACGTCGCCGACGAGCGGCGCCGCGATCGGCTGGTTACTGTCCAGCTCCCTGGGCTCGATGTCGACCTGGATGAACTTCGCGTCGGGGTTCCACTGCGGCGCCTCCCCGTGCCCCAGCAGCCAGTTGAGGCGGGCTCCGACGAGCATCACGACGTCGGCCTTGCGCAGCGCGAGGGAGCGGGCGGTCGCCACCGACTGCGGGTGGTCGTCGGGCAGCAGGCCCTTGGCCATCGACATCGGTACGTACGGGATGCCGGTCGACTCGACGAACTCCCGGATCCTGTCGTCTGCCTGGGCATAAGCGGCGCCCTTGCCGAGCACCACCAACGGCCGCTCGGCGCCGGCGAGGAGTTCGATGGCACGGTCCACCGCCTCGGGCGCGGGCAGCTGGCGCGGGGCCGGGTCGACCAGCCGGCTGAGAGTCTTGGCGCCCTCCGCCTTGTCCATGATGGAGCCGAGCACGGCGGCCGGGATGTCGAGGTAGACGCCCCCCGGCCGGCCGGAGACGGCGGTGCGCAGCGCACGGGCGATCCCCCGGCCGATGTCCTCGACCCGGCTGATGCGGTACGCGGCCTTGCAGAACGGCTGCGCGGCGGCGAGCTGGTCCATCTCCTCGTAGTCGCCCTGCTTGAGGTCGACGAGGTGGCGCTCGCTGGACCCCGAGATCTGCACCATCGGGAAGCAGTTGGTGGTGGCGTTGGCCAGGCCGACGAGGCCGTTGAGGAACCCCGGCGCGGACACCGTGAGAGCGATGCCCGGCTTCTTGGTGAGGTAGCCGGCCGCGGCCGCGGCGTGGGCCGCGTTGCTCTCGTGGCGGAAGCCGATGTAGCGGATGCCCTCGGCCTGGGCGAGCCGGGCCAGATCCGTTATCGGGATGCCGACCACGCCGTAGATGGTCTCGACGTCGTTCAGCTTCAGAGCGTCGACGACCAGGTGGTACCCGTCGGTGAGCTCGGCCGGTGCGTCGGCGTTCGCCGCTGTCTCCTGTGGTGAGGGGGCGGTCATGGTCCGAGGTCCTCCTTGGGCAAGTGATGCTGTGCGGCTTGTGGATCCACCTTCCGCACCGAACCCTCGCCCCGTCCAAGACTTGACGGCGACCAGCCGATAACCAGCGTTTATCAACGACGGGAACGGGCCCTGGCACCTGTGGTGATAGTCGGCCACTATCGGCCGTTCACGGTTGTGCATTGGACGCTCCCGGGCCGTGGCCCGCAGGCTCGCAGTCGACCGTTTCAGCTGTGTCGGCTGTTCGCCTCAACTGGCGCGAGGAGGTGCGGTGATGGCCACAGTGGCCACGGCGTCCGTGCGTGAACCGGACCGCTACCACCCGCCCGCGCTCACCGGTCTCGTCGATCTGCTGTCCCGGCCCGTGCGGGCACGTCCGCACTCGCGGGCCCTCGTCGTCGGTGCGGAGCGCATCGAGCTGTCGTACGCCGGCCTCGCCTCGCTCGCCGACGACCTGGCCCGCCGGCTGACGGCCGCCGGGGTGCGGCCCGGGGACCCGGTGGGACTGGTCGCCGCGAACACCGTCGAGTTCGTCGTGTCTCTATTCGGTGCGGCCCGGGCCGGCGCGGTCGTCGCCCCGTTGGATCCGGCCCTGCCTCCCGGTCAGCTGGGCGCGCGGCTCGGGGTGTTCGGGGCGCGGGTGGTGCTGTGCGGGCCCGAGGCACCCGCGGGCGTGCCGGCCGCCTGGCCCGTGCGGGTACGGGTCACGCCCGGCGCCCCCTGTGCGGTCACGCTCGACACGACGCGCGCGCCGCTCGGGCTGTACGGGACACCCACGCCGGGCCTCGCCCTGGACGACGCCCTGATCCTGTCGACGGCGGGCACCATGGACCAGGCCCGCCTGGTGCCGCTGACCCACGGGAACGTGGCCGCGGCGGTGCGTGTGCTGTGCGCGACGTACGAACTGGGGCCGCGGGACGCGACGGTGGCGGTCATGCCGCTCTTCCACACGCACGGGCTGGTCGCGGCGCTGCTCGCCACGCTCGCCGGCGGCGGCTGCGTGCTGCTCCCGGCCGGGGGGCGCTTCTCGGCCGACACGTTCTGGGACGACATGCGCGCCGTGGGGGCCACCTGGTTCACGGCAGTGCCCGCGATCCACGAGATCCTCCTCGACCGTTCGGCCGGCGAACATCCCGCGCCACTCGCACCGCCCCTGCGCTTCGCCCGCAGTTCCAGTGCTCCGCTCAACACCGCGACCCAGCGCGCCCTGGAGCGCACCCTCGGGGTGCCACTGCTGTCGGCCTACGGCATGACGGAGGCCGCCCATCAGGCGAGCAGTGAACCCCTGCCGCCGCCCGGTACATCCAAGCACGGCTCGGTGGGCAGGCCGACCGGGACGCGGATCCAGGTCGTCGACCCGTCGGGGCAGGCGTGCCCGCCCGGTGTGCAGGGCGAGGTCTGGGTGCGCGGCCCCAGCGTGGCCAGGGGCTATCTCGCCGATCCGGCGGCGACAGTGCGCGGTTTCGGCGGGGGCTGGCTGCGCACCGGGGACCTGGGGCATCTGGACGCCGACGGCGCCCTGTTCCTCACCGGCCGGATCAGGAACCTGATCACGCGGGCGGGCGACCAGGTCTCCCCCGAGTACGTCGAGGACGTACTGTGCGGTTGTCCCGCCGTCGCCGAGGCCGCCGTGTTCGGGGTGCCGGACGAGCGGCACGGGCATCGGGTGGGCGCGGCGGTGGTGCTGCGCGAGGAGGAGGACGCGGAGCCCGCGGAGATCGTCAGGTACTGCCTGGGCCGGCTGGCCCCTTTCGAGGTGCCCGAGCGGATCCAGGTCGTCCCGGCGCTGCCGCGCACGGCCAAGGGAGCGCTGGACCGGCAGGCGGTCCAGCTGCGTTTCGCCCGGTGACGCTCCGGCCGGGCGGGCCGGCCGGAGCCGCCTCGGCTCAGCGGACCAGGGGTTCGGGCACGGGCAGCGGCCGGTCGAAGAACTCGTCCAGGCGCAGTGAGGCCGCCGCCGTGATGAACGCGCGGGCCGCGAGCGAGCCCGGCGTCGCGTCGTGGATCGCGACCGAGATGAGCGCCCGCGCGTCCGGCTCGACAAGCCGCAGCACGCGCATCCGGCCGGTGACCGGCAGGGCCCGCAGCCAGGTGTGCGGCACGATGCTGGTGCAGGCGCCCGCGCCCACGTTCGCGTACAGGGTGGCCACGGAGTCGGTCTCCACCTGCGGGATGACGGTGACTCCGCTGCGGGTGAACGCGGCGTCGATGACCTGCCGGATCCGCATGTCGGGGGTGAGCAGCGCGAGCGGCAGCTGGGATGCCTCGGCCCAGGTCAGGGTATCGGACTGGGGCAACAGCTGATCGGCCGGGGCGAGCAGCATGTACCGCTCCTCGTAAAGCGGCGTCACCTGCAGCCCGTCCTGGTCCTCGGGGCCGAAGTGGGCGATGGCCGCATCGAGTTCGAAGGCGCGGAGCTGTCGGATGAGTTCCGTGGTGGACAGGCGGGACCGCACCTGGACCTTGGCCAGCGGGTGCGCGGTGCAGAACGCCGTCACCGGCAGCGCGAGCGTCGTCGAGGCCGTGGGCTCCGCGCCCAGCCGCAGCGTCCCGGTGATGCCCGACTGGACCGCGGCCACCTCGGCTTTGAACGCCTCCTGCTCGGCGAGGATCCGCTTGGCCCAGACAACCAGACGCTCTCCTTCGGGCGTCAGACCCTGGTAGTTGTGGCCGCGATTGATCAGTGTGACGTTGAGCTCGCGCTCCAGTTTGGCGATCGACACAGACAGTGCGGGCTGCGAGACGAAGCAGGCGTCCGCGGCCCGCGCGAAGTGCCTCTCCCGGGCCACCGCCACGAAGTACTCCAGCTGACGGAAGAGCATGCTCGCCTCCTGCTTCGTCCCCCGCACCCCATACGTCTCCGCCCCGACCAGGTCGAACACGCCTGCGGTGGCTGCGCTGCCCGAGCTTACCCGGCGGCCTGGGCGGCGCCTCGCCCGCACCAAAGCCCCGGCTCCCCCAGCGTCATTGCGGGAGCCGGGCCGGCTCTCATCCCGTGCCGGTGCGGCGTGCCAGCAGGTCCGTGGCCGCGTGCACCGCTCGGAGCCTGGGTGCCTCGGCACCCGTGATATCGGCCATCTCCACCACCGCGGTCACGATGGCGTCGAGTTCCAACTGCTTGCCCGCCTCCAGGTCCTGGAGCATCGACGTCTTGTGGTCGCCGACCCCCTCCGCACCCCGCAGCCGTTTCTCGATGGAGATGTCCGGTGTGCTGCCGACCCGGGCGGCGATGTCCAGCGTCTCCTCCATGAGCTGGGCCACCAGGCGTCGCGTCGGCGGATGTTGGCAGATCTCGACCATGGTGGCCCGGGTGAGCGCGCTGATCGGGTTGAACGCGACGTTGCCCATCAGCTTGATCCAGATGTCGTCCCGCAGGTTCGGCTCCACGGGGCACTTCAGTCCACCCGCGATCATCGCCTCGCTCAGCGCGGTGCACCGCGCCGAGATCCCGCCGCCGGGTTCACCGATGGAGAAGCGGGTGCCTTCGAGGTGGCGGATCACGCCGGGGGTCTCGATGACGGTGGCGGGGTAGACCACGCAGCCCACGGCCCGCTCCGGCGCGAGGACCTTGCTGGTCGCGCCGCCCGGGTCCACCGCCTCGATCCGGCGACCCTCGTAGGGGCCGGCGAGCCGGTGGAAGTACCACCATGGGATGCCGTTCTGCCCGGCGACGACGGCGGTGTGCTCGCCGAGGAGCGGTTCGATCAGCGGGCCGCTGGACGGATAGGAGTGTGCCTTCAGCCCGAGGAACACGAAGTCCACGGGTCCGATCTCGGTGGGGTCGTCGGTGGCGTGCGGGTGGGCGACGAAGTCCCCGCGGGGGCTGATGACCCTGACCCCGCGCTCGCGGATGGCCTGCAGGTGCGGACCGCGGGCGATCAGGTGGACATCGGCACCACCCCGGTGCAGGGCCGCTCCTACGAAGGCTCCGATCGCGCCGGCTCCGAGGACAGCAATCTTCACGGCATCTCCTCTCGGGAGGAAGGTGTGATTGGATACTGTATGCAGTCAGCGGGTCCGCTGTATACCCATCGAACCCGAACCGATACGACCGCGACGCCCCGACCGCCCGCCCCCTGGTGTCGAGCGAACTGCATACAATATGCTGCGCGCCTCCTGTCCGGTGCCCCGCCTCCTCCGCTCCTGACGCTCCCCCGCGCACCGACGGACCCGCAAGGCCCCTGAGAAAAGGAGAGCAATGTCTGCGTCACCACCACAACGCATAGGCGTGGTAGCCGAGTCGACCTCCGGGGAGACCAGAGTGGCGGCCACCCCGGACACCGTCCGCCGCCTGATCGGGCTCGGCTACGAAATCGTCGTCGAGACCGGCGCCGGAACCGCATCGGGCTTCTCCGACGCGTCGTACGTCGAGGCGGGCGCGCGCCTCGACGACGCCTGGCACGCCGATGTCGTTTTCAAGGTCAACGCGCCGTCCCACGACGAGGTGCGACGGCTGCGGGACGGGGCGACGATCGTCGGCCTGCTCGCCCCCGCGCAACACGCCGAACTCCTCACCCAGCTCGCGAGCAGGCGGCTGACCGCGTTGTCCATGGACGCCGTTCCCCGCATCTCGCGGGCCCAGTCCCTGGACGTGCTCAGTTCGATGGCCAACATCGCCGGCTACCGGGCAGTCATCGAGGCGGCCCACGCCTTCGGACGGTTCTTCACCGGACAGGTCACCGCGGCGGGCAAAGTGCCTCCCGCGAAGGTGCTGGTGGCCGGCGCCGGAGTGGCCGGCCTCGCGGCCATCGGAGCCGCGGGGAGCCTCGGCGCCGTGGTCCGGGCCACCGACCCGCGCGGCGAAGTCGCCGACCAAGTACGGTCACTCGGCGGCGAGTTCCTGCCCGTCGAGGTCGAACAGGAGTCGGCGGGCGACGGATACGCGCGAGCCACCTCCGAGGCGTACGACCTGCGCGCCGCCGAGATCTACTCCGAGCAGGCCAGGGATGTCGACATCATCATCACGACGGCCCTGATCCCGGGGCGCCCGGCGCCACGGCTGATCACGGCCGATCAAGTGGCCTCGATGAAACCGGGCAGCGTCATCGTCGACATGGCGGCGGCGCAGGGCGGGAACGTCGAAGGAACGGTGAGCGATCGGGCTGTCGTCACCGAGAACGGCGTCACCATCATCGGCTACACCGACCTCGCGGGCCGCCTGCCCGCCCAGGCCTCACAGCTGTACGGCACGAACCTGGTGAACCTGCTGAAGCTGCTCACCCCGGGCCGGGACGGCCAGCTGACCCTCGACCTCGAGGACGTCGTACAGCGGACGGTGACCGTGGTGCGCGACGGCAAGACGCTGTGGCCGCCGCCCCCCGTCGCGGTCTCGGCAGCACCCGCGAAGGCCCCGGCCTCGCCGGCGTCACCGGTCGATCCGGCGCCGCCGCGGCGCCTGTCACCGGCGGGCCGCTACGGACTGATCGGGCTCGGGATGCTCGCCCTGTTCGCGCTCATCGCCGTCTCGCCCGCCCAACTCGCCGCCAACTTCACGGTGTTCGCTCTTGCTGTGGTCATCGGCTACTACGTGATCGGCAAGGTCCACCACGCGCTGCACACCCCGCTGATGTCGGTGACCAATGCGATCTCAGGGATCGTGGTGGTCGGGGCGCTGCTCCAGATCGGCCACCCGCCCCTGGCCATCAGTGTGCTGGCCTTCCTGGCCATCTTGCTCACCACCGTGAACATCTTCGGTGGGTTCGCCGTCACCCGTCGCATGCTCGGCATGTTCTCGAAAGGCTGAAGTTCGATGAACGCATCCACGGCGGCCCAGGCCGCCGACATCGTCGCCGCGCTGCTCTTCGTCTTCAGCCTGGCGGGGCTCTCCCGGCACCACACCGCCCGGGCGGGGGTGGCCTACGGCGTCGCCGGAATGGCGCTTGCGCTCGTCGCCACCGTCGTCGTCGCCGGACGCTCCGTCTCCGGCGAGTCGATCGCGCTGATCGCCGTCGCGGGCACGATCGGTGGCGCGATCGGCCTGTGGCAGGCCCGCCGGGTCGAGATGACCCAGATGCCCGAGCTGATCGCCGTGCTGCACAGCCTCGTCGGGCTCGCCGCCGTACTGATCGGCTGGAACAGCTACTTGGAGGTCGAGGCACAGCGCCCGGGCTCCACCGAGCTGGCCGGGTCGCTGCTGCGGATCCATCATGCCGAGGTGTTCATCGGCATCTTCATCGGCGCGGTCACCTTCACAGGATCCGTGATCGCGTTCCTGAAACTGTCGGCGCGCATCAAGTCCCGGCCGCTTACCCTGCCCGGGAAGAACCTGCTCAACGTCGGCGCCCTGTTCGCGTTCGTGACCCTGACCGCCTGGTTCACCGTCAGCCCGAACCTCGCTCTGATGATCGCCGTCACCGTGCTCGCGCTCGTCCTGGGCTGGCATCTGGTCGCCTCCATCGGCGGCGGCGACATGCCCGTCGTGGTCTCGATGCTCAACAGCTACTCGGGCTGGGCCGCCGCCGCGGCCGGCTTCCTGCTGAACAGCAACCTGCTCATCGTGACCGGGGCGCTGGTCGGCTCCTCCGGCGCCTACCTGTCGTACATCATGTGCCGGGCGATGAACCGGTCCTTCCTCTCCGTCATCGCGGGTGGCTTCGGCGTCGAGGCCGCACCCAGCGGCGAGCAGGAGCAGGGCGAGCACCGGGAGATCAGCGCCGAGGACACCGCAAGCGCGCTGGCGGGTGCCACGCAGGTGATCATCACCCCTGGGTACGGCATGGCGGTCGCCCAGGCGCAGCACCCGGTGGCGGAGTTGACGCGCCGTCTGCGGGAGCGCGGCGTGACCGTGCGCTTCGGCGTGCATCCCGTGGCGGGGCGGCTGCCGGGGCACATGAACGTACTCCTTGCCGAGGCCCGCGTACCGTACGACGTCGTCCTGGAGATGGACGAGATCAACGACGACTTCGCCGACACCTCGGTGGTCCTGGTCATCGGCGCCAACGACACCGTCAACCCGGCGGCGATGGACGATCCGGCCAGCCCTATCGCGGGGATGCCGGTGCTGCGGGTGTGGGAGGCGGAGCACGTCGTCGTGTTCAAGCGGTCCATGGCCTCCGGGTACGCAGGTGTGCAGAATCCGCTGTTCTTCCGGGAGAACAGCAGCATGCTCTTCGGCGACGCCAAGCAGAGCGTGGAAGCGATCGTGCGCGAACTGGCGGCGGGCGACCCGGGCCCGGCAGCGGGCTCCGGACGTCGGCCGGCGGAGCAGCCCGCACCTGCCTGACGACAGATTGCATACAGAAGCCTATTGCTGTACGCGATTCCTCCCGCTCCATCACCAGCACCTCCCCGCAGCCCGCCACCACCACCAGGGAGCCCATGCGCGAGCCACGCACTTTCCCAGCCACCGTGACGACACCCGTCAACAGGCCCACGCCCCTGCGCCAGGCCGTCTACGACGTCCTGATCGAGCTGATCGTGGGGGGCGTACTCCAGCCGGGCCAGCATCTGATCGAGGCCGAACTCGCCGAGGACCTCGGCGTGAGCCGCCAACCGGTGCGCGAGGCACTCCTGCGCCTCCAGGCCGACGGATGGGTGGAACTGCGCCCCGCCCAGGGCGCATTTGTGCACAGCCCGACCGTCGAGGAAGCCACCCAGCTCCTCAGCGTCCGCGCCGTCCTGGAGACCCACTCGGCGCGCGGCGCCGCACAGTACGCGACCGGTCCGGACATCACGCGCCTGTGGGAACTGCAGGCCGCCGGAATAGCTGCGCTCTCCGCGGACGACGCCCGCGGCATCGTCGAGGCGAACGCGGCGCTGCACGGCTTCATCACCGAGCTCGCGCGCAACCCCATCCTCGCCGAGCTGATCCGGCAGGTCGACCGCCGGGTGCGCTGGTACTACATGCCCATCGCCCGGCCACGCGGCAAGGACGCATGGAACGAGCACGCCGACATCATCGACCGCATCGCGGCCGGTGACGCCGACCGGGCCGAAGAACTGATGCACCATCACACCCGGACGACCACCGACTTCTACTGCCGGCAGCTGACCGCGGCACCCCGAGCCCGGGCGTGACCGCGGCGACTCCGACCAACCTCACCGCAAATGGGGCACCTGACACACCAATGGGCCGGGGCCGGACGGAGCAGGGAGCGCACCCCACCGTCCGGCCCGGCCTGTGCCACGGGCGCCCCGCCGGACGACTGCCGCCGCCGCCCAACGCTCTGTCCGCACCCGCGCACGCTCTGCGGGCCCGGGCGCGAAGTTGCGCCCGGGCGTTCGCTCAGTTCGCCGCGCTGGTCAGCCCGGGGCTGTCGGCGACGGCCTGCACGGCAGGCCGCTCCTGGTCCGCGGGTCGGCCTGGCTGGCGCAGCAGCAAGGTGATCAGAGCCGACAAAAAGGCGATGCCGCCTGCCAGGTAGTAGCCGCCCGAGTAGCCCCAGGCGGTGATCACCCCAGCGGCCAAGCCACCGCCGCCGACACCGCCGACCAGCTTGGCGCTGTAGACGAGGCCGTAGTTGGTGGCGTTGTTGTTCTCCCCGAAGTAGTCCGGGACCAGTGCCGCGAACAGCGGGTAGAAGGCGCCGCCGCCGAAGCCGTTGACGAAGGCGAAAATCAGGAACAGCGGCTCGTTGTGGGCCTGCCCCGACCACAGCACGCCGAACTGCGCGACGCCCGCGATCACGAGGACCAGCGTCAGGGTCTGCCGGCGGCCCAGGGTGTCCGACAGCCAACCCACGGCGGCCCGGCCCACCCCGTTGACCACGGCGAGCACACCCGCCGACGAGGCGGCGATCAGCGGCCCGAAGCCGAGGCTCTTGGCGAAGGGGACCTGGAAGTTGATGCCGAAGAGTGAGACGCCGCCGATGCAGACCAGGGCGAACCACATCAGCGGCAGCTGCCCGGTCTTGATCGCCTGCATCGGGGTGAACTGTCCCTTGGCCGGCGGGTTCTTGCGCAGCCTGCGCGCCACCCGCTCGGCGTCCTCGCCGCCGCCACGGTTGAGCGGGTCCACGTCGTGCGGCCACCAGCTCTTGGGCGGGTCGCGGAAGAAGAAGCCGCAGCTGCCCACGAGGAGGACCATGCCCAGGGCGATCAGGTCGAGGACCAGCCGGTAGTTGTCGGCGTGGAACCAGTAGCTGAAGACGAAGATCAACGGCAGTGTGCCGTAGGCGAATCCGCCGTTGACAAAGCCGGTCCGCGCGCCCTTGTTGTCCGGATACCACTTGCCGACCATGTTGATACAGGTCGCGTAAACAAGTCCGGAGCCGGCGCCACCGAGCACCGAGTAGCCGAGTATCACCAAGATGGGGTTCGAGACGTGGGCGATGGAGAGGAAGCCGAGCCCGGACAGTACCGCTCCGAGGAGCATGCCCGTTTTGGCGGAGAGCTTTCCGGTCTCCCGGAGCCTTCCCGCGGGGAAGGCGATGCCCGCCTGGAAGACCGCCCAGATACTGGCGATCCAGAAAGCCTCGGTGAGGGTCCAGCCATGGGCGTGCTCGAGGGTCGACTCCGCCGAGCTGTAGCCGTACTCGTAGACGCTGACGCCCATCATCGCGATCCACGGGAGCCAGACCATCCACGCCCGAGGCCTGCCCAGGATGGAGCGGTCGCTCTCCCCGACGCGGTAGACGCGTCCGTTGATATCGGCGACCTCTCGGTACGAGGAGGAAGTCGCCTGCGGTGTTACTGACATGTGTGCCTTCCCTTGCCTGAAAAAGAGCTTGGCGTGCGCCCCCTGGGGCCTTGCTCTTCGTGCGTTGGGTGAAAGCGACTCCCCTCCACGGTGCGCGTCCGGGCTCTCGCCGGGCGCGGGTAGGGGGTACGCCGTCGGCGCGTCACGGGTCCGGGGCGGCATCCCGGAGTCCGCCGGCGTGCAGGCGGTGACCTGGTGGTTCGGCCTCGGCGCGGCGGGTTCGGGGCCGCGGCGAGGTATGGCAGACAACTGACCTGCCGATCACGGCGCAGGGAGCCTGACCGGTGATTGCATACGGTATGGAGCACTGAATTCGTGTGTCCAGTGGGGCGGCATGAAGCTTGACCAGTGCATTACCCAACTACCTTTGGGCGCAGTGCGGTTACGCGCCGCAGTCGAGCGGGACGACCGGTTCCGGGCATGCCGAAGGACCCCGCGGGGGCTCCCCGCGGGGGTGCACGAGACATGGCCCGCTGCATCACACCGCAGCGGGCCGCGCCCTCACCTCCACCGTCAGCGCAGCAGCTTCACCGCCTCGACGACCAGCGGGTGCACGCCCGGTGCGTCGGAGTCCACCAGCGCGCGCAGCCTGGTGCGCATCCGCGGGTCCCAGAACCTGCCGATGTGTCCGGCCAGTTCGGTGGCCGCCTGCGCCGAGGGCAGATGGGCGAGGTTCAGGGCGATGTCATTGGCCATGCGGCACTCGGACGGCTCAGTGGCGGCCATATCTGTCAGTCTCCCGCCGTCAGGGCGCCCACGGGGGCCTCGGCGGCCGGCGTGGCCCCTTCGTGCCCCCGCGGCGCAAGGGCGACCTGGACGGCCGTCACCTTGTACTCCGGGCAGTTGGTCGCCCAGTCGGAGTTCTCGGTGGTCACCACGTTGGCGCCGGTGACCGGGTGGTGGAAGGTCGTGTAGACGACGCCGGTCGGCATCCGGTCGGAGACCAGGGCCCGCAGCGTGGTGCGGCCGACCCGGCTGGCCAGGGTGACCAGGTCACCGTCGGTGATCCCGCGGTCCTCCGCGTCGTGCGGGTGCAGTTCCAGTACGTCCTCGGGGTGCCAGGCGACGTTGCCTGTGCGGCGCGTCTGCGCCCCGACGTTGTACTGGCTGAGGATGCGCCCGGTGGTGAGCACCAGCGGGAAGCGGCGGGTGGAGCGCTCATTGGTCGGCACGTACGAGGTGACGACGAACTTGCCCTTGCCACGGACGAATTCGTCGATGTGCATGATGGGCGTGCCCTCGGGCGCCTCGGCGTTGCACGGCCACTGGACGCTGCCCACCTTGTCGAGCAGCGCGAAGGAGACGCCCTCGAAGGTCGGGGTGACCGCGGCGATCTCGTCCATGATCTGGCTCGGGTGGTCGTACGCCATCGGGTACCCCATGGCGGTGGCGATCTCGGTGACGATCTGCCACTCGTGCTTGCCCGCCTTCGGCGCCATCACCGCGCGCACCCGGTTGATCCGGCGCTCCGCGTTGGTGAAGGTGCCGTCCTTCTCCAGGAACGACGCCCCGGGCAGGAAGACATGCGCGAACTTGGCGGTCTCGTTGAGGAACAGGTCCTGGACGACGACGAGTTCCATCGCCTCCAGGGCCGCGGTGACATGCTTCAGGTTCGGGTCGGACTGCGCGATGTCCTCGCCGTGCACGAACAGGCCGCGGAAGGAGCCGTCGATGGCCGCGTCGAACATGTTGGGGATGCGAAGCCCCGGCTCGGACAGCAGTGCGGTGCCCCACAGGTCCTCGAACACGGTGCGCACCGCGTCGTCGGAGACATGCCGGTAGCCGGGCAGTTCGTGCGGGAAGGAGCCCATGTCGCAGGAGCCCTGGACGTTGTTCTGGCCGCGCAGCGGATTGACGCCCACGCCGTCGCGGCCGATGTTCCCGCACGCCATCGCAAGGTTGGCCATCCCCATGACCATGGTCGAGCCCTGGCTGTGCTCGGTGACGCCCAGACCGTAGTAGATCGCCCCGTTGGGTGCGCTTGCGTACAGCCGGGCGGCCGCGCGCAGTTCGTCGGCCGGGACCCCGGTGACCGGTTCGACGGCCTCGGGGCTGTTCTCGGGGCGGGCCACGAACGCGGCCCACTCCTCGTAGCCCTCGCACCGCTCGGCCACGAAGCCCTGGTCGACGAGCGCCTCGGTGACCACCACGTGCGCCATGGCGTTGACCACGGCCACGTTGGTGCTCGGTCGCAGTTGCAGATGGTGGTCGGCCTCGATGTGCGGCGAGCGTACGAGGTCGATGCGGCGCGGGTCGACCACGATGAGGCGGGCGCCCTCGCGCAGCCGGCGCTTCATCCGGGAGGCGAACACCGGGTGTCCGTCGGTGGGGTTGGCGCCGATCACCATGATGACGTCGGCCTCGGCGACCGAGCGGAAGTCCTGGGTGCCCGCGGATTCACCGAAGGTCTGTTTGAGCCCGTATCCGGTGGGCGAGTGGCAGACGCGCGCACAGGTGTCGACGTTGTTGTTGCCGAACGCCGCGCGGACCATCTTCTGGACGACGTACACCTCCTCGTTCGTGCACCGCGAGGAGGTGATCGCGCCGACCGCGCCCGTCCCGTACGTGTCCTGCAGAGCCCGCATCCGGCGCGCGACGGTGGCGATGGCCTCGTCCCACTCGACTTCGCGCCACGGGTCCGTGATCTTCTCGCGCACCATGGGCTTGAGGACGCGGTCGGGGTGTGTGGCGTAGCCGAAGGCGAAGCGGCCCTTGACGCACGCGTGGCCCTCGTTGGCGCCGCCGTCCTTGTACGGCACCATGCGGACGAGTTCGTCGCCGCGCAGTTCGGCCTTGAAGGAGCAGCCGACGCCGCAGTACGCACAGGTGGTGAGGACCGAGCGGGTGGGCATGCCGAGGTTGACGACCGACTTCTCCTGGAGCGTGGACGTCGGGCACGCCTGCACGCAGGCTCCGCAGGAGACGCACTCGGAGTCCATGAAGGACTCCCCCGCTCCCGCCGCCACCTTGGAGTCGAAGCCGCGTCCCTCGATGGTCAGGGCGAATGTGCCCTGGATCTCGCCGCAGGCGCGGACGCAGCGGGAACAGGCGATGCACTTGGACGCGTCGAAGTCGAAGTAGGGGTTGCTGGTGTCCTTCTCTGCGTCGAGGTGATTCTCCCCCTCGTAGCCGTAGCGCACCTGGCGCAGTCCGACGACGCCCGCCATGTCCTGCAATTCGCAGTCGCCGTTGGCGGGGCAGGTCAGACAGTCCAGCGGGTGGTCGGAGATGTAGAGCTCCATGACGCCCTGGCGCAGCTTCTCCACCTTGGGTGTCTGGGTGCGCACCTGCATACCGTCGGCGCACGGGGTGGTGCAGGAGGCGGGCGTGCCGCGCCGGCCGTCGATCTCGACCACGCACAGCCGGCAGGAGCCGAAGGCCTCCAGGGAGTCGGTGGCACACAGTTTGGGGATGTCGACGCCGGCGAGCGAGGCGGCACGCATCACCGAGGTGCCCTCCGGCACGCTCACCGGTATGCCGTCCACCTCGAGCGCCACCGTGGCCTCCCCCGGTCGCTCCGGGGTGCCGTGATCGGGTTCCTTGAGCAGTGTCATGCCGTGCCCTCCATCCTCGTGTCGGCGGCAACTTCGCCGAGGAAGTCGTCCGCGAAGTGAGTAAGGGCGCTGCGCACGGGCAGCGGGGTCAGTCCGCCCATCGCGCACAGCGAGCCCTCGGTCATCAGCTCGCACAGGTCGTCGAGGAGTGCCAGGTTCTCGTCCCTCTGCTCCCCGGCCACGATCTTGTCGATCACCTCGACACCGCGCACTGAACCGACCCGGCACGGAGTGCACTTGCCGCAGGACTCGGCCGCGCAGAACTCCATGGCGAAGCGCGCCTGGGCGGCCATGTCGACGGTGTCGTCGAAGACCACGATGCCGCCGTGGCCGACCATCGCCCCGGCCGCGGCGAACGCCTCGTAGTCCATCGGCAGGTCGAACGAGGAGGGCGGAAGGTAGGCGCCGAGCGGCCCGCCGACCTGCGCGGTGCGCACCGGCCGGCCCGACCGCGTGCCGCCGCCGTACTCCTCGATGAGTTCGCGCAGTGTGATACCGAAGGCGGTCTCGACGATGCCGCCGTGGGCAATGTTGCCGCCGAGCTGGAACACCTGGGTGCCGCGGGAGCGCTCCACCCCGAGCTCCTGGTACGCCTTGGCGCCCTGGGCGAGGACGACGGGGACGGTGGCGAGCGTCAGGACGTTGTTGACGACGGTCGGCTTGCCGAACAGGCCCTCGATCGCGGGGATCGGCGGCTTCGCGCGGACCATGCCGCGCTTGCCCTCCAGGCTCTCCAGCATGGAGGTCTCCTCGCCGCAGATGTACGCGCCCGCGCCGACCCGCACATGCAGATCGAAGTCGAGCGGCGTGCCGAGGACCGAGGTGCCGAGCCAGCCGCGGTCGCGGGCGGTGTCGATGGCGGCGCGCATCGTGGCGACCGCGTCCGGGTACTCGGAGCGGATGTAGAGGTAGCCCTCGCGGGCGCCGACGGCGTGCGCGGCGATCGTCATGCCCTCGATGAGCAGGAACGGGTCGCCCTCCATGAGCATGCGGTCGGCGAAGGTCCCGCTGTCGCCCTCGTCGGCGTTGCAGCAGATGAACTTCAGCTCGCCCGGGCAGTCGAGAACGGTCTTCCATTTGATGCCTGCGGGGAAGCCCGCCCCGCCGCGCCCACGCAGGCCCGAGTCGGTCACCTCGGCGACCACGTCGGCAGGCGTGAGCTTCAGCGCGGTGCGCAGCCCTGTGAGACCGCCGTGGCGCAGATAGTCGTCGGCGTCGAGCGGATCGATGACGCCGACGCGCGCGAAGGTGACCCGGTTCTGCCGGGCCAGCCACGGCAGTTCGTCCACCGGGCCGAGGCGCAGGGGGTGCTCGTCGCCGTCGAGCAGGCCGGCGGCGAGCAGTGCGGGAACGTCGTCGGGGGTCACCGGACCGTACCCGATACGCCCGTGCTCGGTGGCGACCTCGACGAGCGGTTCGAGCCAGAGCATGCCGCGCGATCCGGTGCGTACGAGATCGACGGCCAAGTCGGCGCTGTCCGCAGCCTGTTGGATTGTGGCGGCCACCTCGTCGGCGCCCACGGACCGGGCGGCCGAGTCGCGGGGGACGTAGATCCGCACATGGGGTTGTGCGGGATGCTGGGTCATGACCGGGGTGCCTCATTTCCGTCGGGCGTGGCGCCGACGCCGTCGCGCCGCGTCTGGTCGGTTCCGTGGAGCAGCGCGCCGAGCCGCTCCGTGTCCACCCGGCCGTGCAGGCGTCCGTCCACCTCGACGGCGGGGCCGAGGGCGCAGTTGCCGAGGCAGAAGACCTGCTCGACGGTGACCGAGCCGTCCTCGGCGGTCCGGCCCAGGGTGAGCCCCATCTGCCGTACGTACTCCACGAGATACCCCGCACCCTGGGCTTGGCAGGCCTCGGCGCGGCAGACGCGGACGGTACGGTGGCCCGCGGGCTCGGCGCGGAAGTCGTGGTAGAAGCTCACCACTCCGTGTACGTCGGCCCGCGAGAGGTTGAGCTCGTCGGCGAGCACCGGTACGGCCTCCTTGGGCACATGCCCCAGTTCGGCCTGCACGGCGTGGAGGATCGGCAACAGAGCGCCACGCTGCTCGCGATGGGCGGCGGCGATCTTCCTCACCACCTGCTCCACCGTCGGATCACTGGTCCGGATCTTCATGGTCGTGCGGCCTTTCGTCAGGGCCGTGGAAGGGGTACGGGCACGGGCACCTGGGGGTCCGGTCCGAGCACCACGGTTCGCGTTCACAGGGGCACCTCGACCTCCCCTGGCGCGCACGGCGCAAGGGGCGAAACAGTCTTAGCGAAGCATGCAACCCTGATGTATACAAGCTTTTTGCATACAGAATCCCACATGGAGTCGTCTGCCGATCTACCCCGACGGCCCGCCGACTCCGCTCCTGGCGTGCTGCGTTGATCCGGTGCACGACCGCCCTGCACCCCGGTGGGACATCACGCAAGGTCGTCGCGGGACACCACACTGCATACGAAAACCTGTATCCTGAATGGGCCGCCGCGCGGTCCGCCCGGGGGTAACGGCCGGCACAGCCACCGACTCGGTGAGCTCGGGGGCGGAACAGGAGAACCATGCGCCAAGGCCTGACGGCTGGCTCCGCCCGACGCGTCGCCCGCCCGACACCGCTGCGCCAGGCGGTGTCCGATGCCCTGGCAGAGCTGATCATCAGCGGCACCCTGACATCGGGCCAGCATCTGGTCGAATCAGATCTCGCCGAGCAGCTGGGGGTCAGCAGGCAGCCCGTGCGCGAGGCGCTGCAGCGCCTGCACACGGACGGCTGGGTCGACCTCAGACCCGCCCAGGGCGCGTTCGTGCACACCCCCACGCAGGAGGAGGCGACCCAACTCCTTGACGTCCGTACGGTGTTGGAGACCTACTCCGCACAACTGGCGGCGCATCACGCCAAGCCCGAGCACATCGAGCGCCTGTGGCAGCTCCAGCAGGAGGGCATGGACGCACTGGCGGAGAGTACGACCGACCGCCTGGTCGCCGCGAACACGGCCCTGCACACCTACATCACCTCCGTGGGCGGCAACGACGTGCTCGCCGAGCTGATCACACAGGTGGGGCGCAAGGTGCGCTGGTACTACACCCCGATCGCCAACTCCCGCTCCAAGGGCTCCTGGAACGAGCACGCCCGCCTCATCGAGGCCATCGCGAAGGGCGACCCGGAGCGGGCCGGCGAGATCATGCGCAAGCACACCGAGCGCACCCGCACCTACCGCAAAGCCATCGCGGCGGAGGCCGCGAACGCCTGACCGTCGCCGGAGCGCGCGGTCCCGGAAGCGGATCGCGCCAGCGCACCCAGCGAGGGATGCACCGCGTCGGACCCGACGACGGCGCACAGCTCTCGCAGCCACGGCAGCACGGCGTCGAGCAGAATCTTGAAACCCTCGCCGTCCGCCCCCAGCATCGCCTCGGCCGGGACGCGCACCGGGTCGGCGACCACCGTGGACGTGGCGCTGGCAAGCGGCGCCCCGGTGGCGCGTGCCGGTACGAACAGGCCGGGAGCGTGGGCCGGCACGCCCCAGAGGGTCAGGTCACCGTCCGAGGCGACAGGTGGCGACGACCAGACATAACTGTCCGCCTCACCTGCGGCGACCACATCACGCTTGCGTGCCCGCAGCGCCACCACGCCTCCAGTACGCCGCGCGGTCGAGCGCACCGCTCCCCCGGCGCCGTCCTCCACCACCGCGAGGGTGCACAGGTGGCGGCCGGCCGCGACCTCACCCCGCAGCCACCGGCCGCCGTACGCCTCGACCACCGCGGCCGCCGCGTAGTGGGACTGGAGCACCGCGGCCGTGGCCGGGCACACGGGCATGACCCGGGCGACCACCTCGGCGGCTCGTGCCAAGTCGGCGCCGCCACCGACGGGTTCGGCCGAGCAGGTCAGCCCGAGGAGTCCGGCCCGGCCGAGGGCCGTGACCGCCGCGCGCGGGAACTTCCCTTCCTGGCGCGCCAGTTCGCCGGCCGGAGCGATGACGTGGTCCAGGACGTCAGGCAGTGCGCTGGGATACGACACGGGGCGCCCCCTCAGGTGCGATGTCCGATCCGCCCCGGGCGGGCGGTCCCGATGGCCTCGGCCGCGGATCGCGGAGCGGCGAGGCACTGGCTTGCATTGCATACAGTATGCCATTGTTGCCCGCGGCGCTACGTGTCGGACGGCCACGGCCACCCAACTCCCCTTCGAAAGGCGCAAAGTCGCGAGGATGCAGGGACGCTCAGTCGAGGTCCGAGGTCTCCCTCAGCAGCCCCGACGCCACATCGAAGACAAAGCCCCTCACGTCGTCGGTGTGCGGCAGGAACGGCGACGTACGCACCCGCCGCATCGACTGCCGTACGTCCTGGTCGACGTCCCGGAACGACTCCACCGCCCAGGCCGGCCGCTGCCCGACCTCCCGCTCCAGCTCGTACCGGAACTCCTCGGTCAGCGTCTGCAGGCCGCACCCCGTGTGGTGGATGAGGACGACGCTTCGGGTGTTCAGGGCTCGCTGGCTGATGGTGAGGGAGCGGATGGTGTCGTCGGTGACCACTCCACCGGCATTGCGGATGGTGTGGCAGTCCCCCAGCTCGAGGCCGAGCGCGGCGTGCAGGTCGATTCGGGCGTCCATGCAGGCCACGACCGCCACTCCGAGGACGGGACGGGCATCCATTCCGGGGTCGCGAAACGCGTCGGCGTAGGCGCGGTTGGCCCGCACCAGGGAGTCGATGACCGATTCCTGGCCAGGGGAACCGGTGGACGGGCGTGCACCGGAAGGTGTCGATGTCAACATGCTCGGTCGCCTCTCAGGGTCGATGCTCGGGCAGAACGGAGCCGGGCAGAACGCTGTCGCCCCGGCGAACCGGGGCGACAGAAGGGAGACCAGAAGTGGTCGTCAGGAGCGTGGACGGCCCCCTGCGGGGGGGCGGGCGCCGCGCGGGGACACCCCGGCGCTGCCCCGCGCGCGGCGGGGGCCGAACCCTCACCTCCTGCTCAGAGCGCCTCCCTCGCGACCGCGCCCGAGGCCGTGCGGACGCCCTCCTGCTTCGGTCGGCCCGGCGCCTTGAGGAAGCACGCGAGGACCGCCGAGCCGAGACCGATGCTGCCCGCCAGGGCGAAGGCACCGCCGTAGCCCCAGGCATGGAC
>NZ_JBEXID010000085.1:0-28779 GCF_040608395.1 Streptomyces sp. NPDC005181 | reverse complement strand
CCGAGCCTGCCGATGGTGCCCGGCCGGGCCGGCACGATGACGCACGACTACAAGCGCAACGGTACGACCACGCTGTTCGCCGCGCTGAACATCCTGACCGGCACGATCCTGGGCAAGTGCCTGCCCCGGCACCGCCACGGCGAGTTCCTGCAGTTCCTTCGCCTGATCGACCGCAAGGTCGCCAAGGGGAAGGAGATTCACCTGATCGTGGACAACTACTCCACTCACAAGCACGCCAACGTCCGTGCCTGGTTGGACAAGCACCCCCGGTTCCACCTCCACTTCGTTCCCACCAGTTCGTCCTGGTTGAACCTGGTCGAACGCTGGTTCCGCGAGATCACGGACAAGGCGATCCGGCGTGGCAGCTTCACCTCGGTCCAAGAGCTCATCGACGCGATACAGGAGTTCATCGACGTCCACAACGACGACCCCAAACCCTTCGTCTGGACCGCCACCGCCGACGAGATCATCGAGAAGGTCCAGCGTGGCCGGGTTGCCCTCGAAGCAGTCAAGCAAAACTGAGTCACTGCACTAATGTTGTGGCGGACGCGGTTGCCGTTGCTGGTCATCCCGGCGCCGTTGCAGATCAGCAGAAAGCCGCCCTCGTTGTCGTGGCTGTAGTTGTACTGGTAGACGTTGCGGTTGTTGCCGCCGTCGATGTCGTATGCCATCGAGTCGAGGGTGCCGTGACCACCGGTCACCTCGTTGTACTGGTAGAGGACGTCGTCCGAATTCCAGGCCCAGATACCGGCGTTGTAGCCGGCCGAGCGCATGTTGAAGTCGTTCACGTAGTTGTGCTCGACCCGTGCACCCTTCGCGGTCTGTACGACGATGCCGTCGCCGCCCGCGTCGTACACCGTGTTGCGCTGGATCCGCAGGCCGGTCGTCGCCTCCCAGCTGGTGCCGGGGCCGTTCGGGTGCTCGGCCCTGCGGCCCCAGCTGGAGCTGGTGCCGATGCCGGTGCGGTCGGTGTGGCGGACGGTCGAGTCCTCGATCCGTACGCCGTCGAAACGGGTCGGGACGGCCGAGCCTGTGACGGAGAAGAGGATGCCGCCGCTGGGGTCGGGGTCCTTGAAGTCGGCGCCGTTGACGTCGTGCACGTCCACCCCGTCGACGACGTAGTGGCTGCCCACCCCGTGGTCGGTGAGCCGTACGAGCAGTCCCGCGCGGCGGTCCGTCATGGTGTGCGCGCCGGTGTTGGAGATGTCGAGGTTGCGCAGCTCCCAGCCCTCGACGTTGAGCAGGAACACGGCGGCGCGGGCGCCCCCGCCCTCGATGCGCGGCTTCGCCCCCTTCCCGTATGCGTCGATGGAGATCGGCTCCGCGGCCGTTCCGGAACCGGTCGGGGCGAGCACCCCGGTGCAGGTCCGGCCACGCCGCAGGAGCAGCCGGTCGCCCGGCTCGTACGCGCGCGAGGCCTTGGCGAGGGTGCGCCACGCCGTGCCGCTGTTCGTGCCCGAATCCTGGTCGCTGCCGCGCAGACAGTCCACGTAGTACGTGCTGCCGGGACTTTCGTGTGCGGAAGCGGCCGCCGGGAGGAGACCGCTCACGCTCACGGCGGCCGCGAGCGCGGTCACGGCGGCCTTGCTGCGTATCAGGGAGATCGACATGGCCGGAAACTAGCCAGGCCGCCGACGCCCGGGCCATGGACGTACGTAGCCGGTACTTGGATCTCCTGCTGGATCTTCCGCCACGGCTGCCCCAGCGGAGGGCCAGTGGTGCAAGCCCTGGATACTCGGAGTTCGACGAGGTGTCGGCGTACGGCCGAGTGCGCTCGGCCAGGTACAGACGTGCTCAGTCGAGTGGCGTGAGTGAAGAGCCCGTCCTGACGTTCTGCTGATCGACTTGTCTGGTCGATGGGCGTGGGCGTCTCCTAAAGTTCCAGCGTGGCGGCCAGGCGTCGCCAGTGTTCCCGGGGTGGTGCGGTTCGATCGCTGTCCGGGGTCAGTGTCTGGACGGCTACGTGGTCGGCGCCTGCTTCGAGGAAGGCGTCGATCCGCTCGCGTACGCGTTGTTCGTCGCCCCAGCCGAAAAGTGTGTCGATCAGGTGATCGCTGCCGCCGTCTGCGAAGTCGTCCTCGGTGAATCCCAGACGCAGCCAATTGTTGGTGTAGTTGGGCAGCTTCAGGTAGAACGCCAGCGTCTGGCGGGCGGTCGCCCGTGCGCGGTCGGGATCGGTCTCCAGGACCACGGTGAACTCTGGCGCGAGCAGCGGGCCTTGGCCGAGTTTCTCACGAGCCTGGGCGGTGTGTTCGGGGGTGACGAGGTACGGGTGGGCCCCCGCAGCGCGGTCGCGGGCGAGCTCGAGCATCTTCGGGCCGAGGGCGGCCAGCACCCGGCGGCCGGCCGGGACTCCGGCCGTGTCCAGTGCGTGCAGATAGTCGTTCATCGCCGTGTACGGGCGTTTGTACTGCTCGGCGAGTTTGGCATGGCTGACGCCGAGGCCGAGCAGGAACCGGCCGGGGTGGGCGGACTCCAGGGCGGACCAGCGGGCGGCAGTGTCCTTCGCCTCGTACTGCCAGATGCTGAGGATGCCAGTGGCGACGGTGATGGTCGAGGTCGCCTCGATCAGCGGGGCCGCGTGCTCGACGCCGCTGGCACCGAGCCAGAGGGCTCCGTAGCCGAGTTCCTCCAATTCTGCGGCGGCCTCGGCGGCTTCCGTGGCACGGGACGGGTCCGGGGCGTGCAGAGCTGTGGTCCACAGGCCGTACCGGCCGATTGCCTTGGCCTGGTGCGTGCTGATGTCGTTGAACCCCATGGGTTTGTCCTGCCGCCGGGTGACTGAGGGTCGACGTCGGTTGTACCAGCGGAGGCAGACCGAATCGTCGTATTCCGCCGGTGAGCGGCGCGCCCTGGCCGGCCTGCTGTGATTCCGGGGCGGTGGGTTACGGCCATGTCCACTACAGGAACGGCCATGCACTGCTTCCCGCGCTTATGGAACCGGGGACGTACGCCGTCGACCCGTCGCCGGCGACACGCTGTTCAGTGAAGGGTCTCGGCCGTGCCGGTGACGGAGGCGCGTTCGATGGCGTTGATGAGGTGGTGCCGGTTGAGGCAACGCGGCCGGCCATGGAGCGGCCGAGGTCGGCGGGCAGCCCGTCGCCGAAGTGCGACCGCGGCAATTACGACTGCCGTGATGGCGGTGTCCATCTCCTTGCGGACTGCATGGGCCACGTTCCGGCCATCGTCGCCGAGTTGGGCCGCAGGCCTCTTCGACGTCCGGCTTGCACAGGGTCACAGAGGGCCAGTCCCGGGGCAGGTGTCCGCGCGCCTTGGTCAGGTACCCGCACAACGCATCCATCTCCGCGAGGCCCGCCGGATCCGACCGCGACTCCAGCGGCGAGTACGGCACCCCGTCGCGAATCGCGGGCGCGTAATCCTCCCGCAGCAGCAGGCCGATCACCCGGTCCCGCTCCCGGACCGCGCCACTGACCAGGCAGAGCGCGAACGCGTCCAGCCAGGTCCTCGAGGTGGGCGCCTGGTCCACTGCATCCCCGAAGCTGAGGTCCTCGCTGTTGAGCGTCTCGCCGATGAGGGGCAAGGGGACCTCGAAGTCGCCGTTGGGGAAAGCGCCGAGGCTCAGCACCCCCAGGGCGCATTCCGCCGGAGTGCGCAGGACTATGCGCGAGGGGGCGGCGCTGAGCGTGGGGTCCTCCAGGGTGCGAGCGGCAGCGTGGTCGAGTAGCTCGTCGCACATTTCCTGAAGCTTCGTCAGGGACAGGTCGGCGTAGCGCAACACGTGCCAGCGGCGCATGGTCCGCCCCGCGATTCCCTCGAGCGCTTGGGCGATCCGCTGTTCACTGACGTTGTGGCACGTCACTTCCTGCACGTTGTTGTCCTCCCTTGATCCACCAGGGATTACGGGACAGCCCATAGCGACGGCACGCTACCAATGCTTCCGCCAATGAGCGCATCGACCTTCCACGGTGCCTCTCGTCCAGGGACGTAGTGCCGTTCGCTTCCGGCGCCTGCAAGATGCGGCTGGGGCGCGCATGGCGTTTCGCCAGAGCGTTTCGGTCGCGGTCTTCGTCCCGGCTGTCGAGCGCGATGGGCCGTGGACAAGGGGTTGCGCTTCGTGAGGGCTTCCCGGGTCATCGGCGGCTTCGGTACGGATGGGGCATGTGCCGGCAGCCTCAGTCCTCCGGGACCGCGTCGAAGGGCTTCGCCGCTTCAGGCTCTTCATGTCGATCAGGACCGCTTCTTCCTTGGTCGTCCCTGCCGTACGTGTCGTCCCTGTCCGTCGGGGGAGAGAACCCTGCCATGGTCACACTGAGCGGCTGGACCCGCGCAGAAAGTTCCGCAATGACCCCATTAGGGCCTAATTTATCAGAGATCACTTATGGGTGATGTGCGCAGAATCACGAACCATGTCACGTAGTTGTTAGGTGGGACATAGCTATTTCTTGGATGGTCTTTTTATCCTCGCGCTATGTCTCGGCATTCGTTCGCTCCGCTGTTCGTCACGTCCGCCCGGCGCCACCCGTCGCGCTACGCCCTGGCCGCGCTCGCGCTCGTCATGACCGGCTGGACGGCGACGGGCGGCCTCGCCGACCCGGCCAGGGCCGACGGGGCGCCGGCCGTCCCGCGGTCGGGCCCGATGGCGGGGCCGGCGCACGGCATCGCCCAGGTGGGGGCGATCCGCGCGCTCCCGTCCACGTCCGCCACGGTGGCGTCCTCGCCGTCGGTGTCTGTGGCGGCCCTGCGGACCGCCGGGACCGGTGCGGCTCCCGGTGTGGCTCCTGACCAGGCGCTGTCCCGGCGTCTCGCGCCGGTCGTAGCGGCCACCCCCGCGTCTATCTCGGTGGCGGTGCTCGACCCGGCCGACGGGCGCGCGGCACGATATGGAGTGCGGGCGGGGGCGACGTACGACACGGCGAGCATCGTGAAGGTCGACATCCTGGCGGCCCTGCTGCTCCAGGCCCAGGATCAGCACCGCGGGCTCACAGCGCAGGAGAAGGCGTTTGCCGCGTCGATGATCCGCGTCAGTGACAACGCGTCCGCCGACGCGCTGTGGCGGGTGATCGGCAAGGCGCCGGGTCTGGACGCCGCCAACCGCAGGCTCGGCCTGACCGATACGACCGGCGGCGGGGGCGGGCACTGGGGGCTGACCCAGACCACCGCGACCGATCAGCTCGCCCTGCTGACCGCCGTCTTCGGCACCGACTCCCCGCTGGACGAGGCATCCCGGAGCTACCTGCGCGGCCTCATGGGCGGCATAGCGGCGGACCAGGACTGGGGGGTTTCGGCGGCCGGCTCCGTCACCGGCCTGAAGAACGGCTGGCTGCAGCGGACCGCGACGGGCCGCTGGGACGTCAACAGCATCGGTCTCGTCCGGGTGGACGGACACGACCGCCTGGTGGCGGTGTTGTCGCGGGGCAGCGTCAGCATGGCGGACGGCGTCCAGCTGGTGGAGAAGGCGGCCAAGGCGGCCGTCCAGGCCCTGGACGGGACGGCCTGACCCCGCACCGCCATCAGGGGCCCGCTCCCGTCGGCCAGCGGGCAGGGTCCATGCGGTAACCTACGGCCACCGCATGGTCGTTTGCCTTCACGCACCGATCGTCAGCGGTGGCACGATTCCTCTCCGCACACCGGCCCCACCAGCAAGAAAACGAACCACGGCTGGAGTGCCGGACAGACCACCCACATGAACGACGGGCGCCGCCTCCGGGATACCCGTTCCGGGCCGAACCCTTGTGTCGGTATGACGATTACAGTGGCCAAGTGCCTCAACTCCGTCTCGCCATGAATCAGATCGACTCGACCGTCGGTGACCTCTCGGGGAACGCCGAGTCGATTGTGCGCTGGACCCGGCATGCAGCCGAGCAGGGAGCCCACTTGGTGGCGTTCCCCGAGATGGCGTTGACCGGTTTTCCCCTTGAGGACCTCGCGCTGCGGTCCTCCTTCGTGGATGCCAGCCGCGCCGCGCTGGACGCGCTCGCGGGACGGCTGGCCGATGAGGGGTTCGGGGAACTGCCGGTGGTCGTCGGCTACATCGACCGCAGTGAGGTGCGGCTCCGCTATGGGCAGCCCGTCGGCGCGCCACAGAACGCCGCCGCTGTTCTGCACCGGGGCGAGGCCGTGCTGCGGCTTGCGAAGCACCATCTGCAGAACTATGGCGTCTTCGACGAGGTCCGGTACTTCGTGCCGGGCGACACGCTCCCCGTGGTACGGGTGCGCGGCGTCGATGTCGTGCTCGCGATCTGCGAGGACCTGTGGCAGGACGGCGGCCGGGTGCCGGCCGCCCGGGCCGCCGGGGCAGGTCTGCTGCTCTCCATCAACGGCTCGCCGTACGAGGTCGGCAAGCACGACGACCGCCTGGAAGTGGTCCGCAAGCGCGCCCAGGAGGCTGATTGCACGCTGGCCTACCTGACGATGACGGGCGGACAGGACGAACTGGTCTTCGACGGCGACTCCATCGTGGTGTCGGCACAGGGGGAGGTCATCACCAGGGCGCGGCAGTTCGAGGAGGGCTGCGTGCTGGTCGACCTGGAACTCCCGGCCGCCTCCGAGGAGCCGCCGGCCGGTGCGCCCGACGACGGGCTGGTGGTCGACCACCGTACGATCTCGGCCGAGCCGCTGCCGCCGTACGAGGTCCAGGTGGCCGACGGGTACGCGGCACGCCTCGGCGGCGACGAGGAGATGTACACGGCGCTGGTCGTGGGCCTGCGAGGGTACGTCGCCAAGAATGGTTTCCGCAGCGTGCTGATCGGGCTCTCCGGCGGCATCGACTCGGCCCTGGTCGCCGCCATCGCCTGCGACGCCGTGGGGGCGGCCAACGTTCACGGGGTGGCCATGCCGTCCCCGTACTCCTCGGAGCACTCGGTCGCCGACGCGGCGGAACTGGCCCAGCTGACCGGGCTGAACTTCCGGACCGTACCGATCGCGCCAATGTTCGACGCCTACATGGGGGCACTGGGGCTGACCGGCCTGGCCGAGGAGAACCTGCAGTCACGGCTGCGGGGGACGGTGCTCATGGCGCTGTCGAACCAAGAGGGGCACATCGTGCTCGCGCCCGGCAACAAGAGCGAGCTGGCAGTGGGCTACTCCACCCTGTACGGCGACTCGGTGGGCGCCTACGCGCCGATCAAGGACGTCTACAAGACGTCGGTCTTCGCCCTGGCCCGCTGGCGCAACCGGGCCGCACTGGAGCGCGGCCACACCCCGCCGATCCCGGAGAACTCCATCAGCAAGCCGCCCAGTGCCGAGCTGCGGCCGGGGCAGGTCGACACCGATTCCCTGCCCGACTACCCCGTCCTGGACCGGATCCTGTCGCTCTACGTCGACAGCGGCCAGGGGTGCGACGCGATCATGGCGGCGGGCTACGAGGCAGAACTGGTGACGAGGGTGCTGCGGATGGTCGACGCGGCGGAGTACAAGCGGCGGCAGTACCCGCCGGGCACGAAGGTCTCACCAACGGTCTTCGGCAAGGACCGCCGCCTCCCGATCAGCAACCGCTGGCGCGAGTCCGCCTGAAGCAGGGCCGACCGGGTGGGGGCCTCGGCCCCGGTGATGCGGTACACCGACCACGCGGAACTGGCTGCGGGAGGCCCGTCGTGTCGCGGCATGCTGTCCTGCTTGTGCTCTCTGCTCCTTTGCGCCTCCGGTCGCGTACGGCACCGCCGTCGTGCCCGTCGGGACAGGCCCGACAGGCACGACGTGGTTTCTGCTCTCAGTCCTCGATGGTGAAGGGGAACAGCTTGGTGTCAACGGCCTCGGGGTCGGGGCCGCCGCGGACGGCGGTGTCCAGAGCGTCGATGGCGCCGACTTCCTGGGGCGTGAGGGATAAGTCGAAGACGTCGACGTTCTCCTTGATCCGCTTCTCGTGGACGGACTTCGGGATGGGCGAGAGGCCGTGCTCGATGTACCGGCGCAGGATGACCTGGTCAGGCGTCTTGCCGTACTTGTCCGCCAGTTCGGTGACGGCAGGGTCCTGGAGCGGGTTCTGCACGTTGTACGGGTCGGACGGCTGGCAGACCTTCACTCCGCCGATCGGCGACCAGGACTGGGTGATGGTTCCGTGGGCGGCGTCGGCGTCGGCGTCGCGGATGTCCTGGGGTTGCGCCAGTTTGAGCTGCCTGCGGGAATGACGACCCGGTCACCGGGGTGGATGTCCTTCACTGGTTCGTCGAACTTCGATGATCCCTACGCCTTTGTGGCCGACGAATTTTTCCAGGGCTGCGGGCAGCGCGGCCGTCTCGATCAGATGGACGTCGGTGGTGCAGGCTGCGACCGCGGCCGGGTGGATTATCGCCTCCATCGGGCCTGGCGGCGAGGCAGGGATGTCGGCCCACGCTGCGTCGCCCTTCTCCCTGAGTACGTAACCTTTCCTGGTCTGTCCTTGAGCCTCGTCCCCCTCCCACGGGTCTTCCGCGAGTGAGTTGCGACTGCGGCCGTCGGCCGTGGAGGGAAAGTGGCTGTGCTGCGGGCGTGACCAGCCCGCCGCCCGACCCATGGCGCTGTCCGCTCGCGTGATTCAGGAGGTGCCGGCCCCGGGACGGCCGAGGCGGATCATCGCGCGGTACAGGGCTGTGGGCGCGGGGGCGTCCGGCAGAGGCGGGGCGTCGGTACCGGGGGTGGCGAAGGCGCGGAGCAGGTGGCCGACCAGGCGGCGCCAGCTGTCGGGAGCCGCGTTGCCGGTGGCGGCGATGACGCCGGCGTTGGCCATGAGCGCGATGACGACGTCTTGGTGGGTGAAGTCGGCGCGCAGGTGACCGGCAGCCTGGGCGCGGGTGATGAGGTCGTCGACACCGTGGTAGGAGGCGGCGCGGCGCTCTTCGAGGGCCTTGGCGGCGGGGAAGGTCATGGTGAGGACATCGGCGAAGCCGCGGTCGGCGGCCTGCATGGCGCACACGGCTTCGATGTAGCGGGCGAAACCGTGCCAGGGGTCGGGGTCGGCGAGGGCCTGGGTGACGGCGGCGGTGTAGGCGTCCATGCGGTCGGCGAAGACCGCGGTGATGAGGTCTTCGCGGGTGGCGAAGCGGCGGGACAGGGTCGCCTTGCCGACGTCGGCCTCGCGGGCGACGGCGGCCATGGAGACACCGAGGCCCTCGGCGGCGTAGAGGCGGCGGGCGGCGGCCAGGATGCGGTCGCGGTTGCGTTCGGCGTCGGCGCGCAGTCCCGGTTCGGGCTGTGGGCCTGGGGTTTCGGCGGGGACGGCGGGCGGTGTCATGGCTCCACTGTACCGAAGTGGAACACCCTTCCCGATTGTGTTGTTACGCTGGCATCATGGAAACGGGAAGGCTGTTCCGCTTTTGCTGGAGATGATCATCGTGCGTGCTGCAACCCTGGACTCCGTCCCCGCCACCCCTGCCGTGACCGACATCGACACTCCGAGCCCGCAGGCCGGTGAGCTGCTGGTGAAGGTGGCCGCCTCCTCGGTGAACGGCTTCGACGCCGCCACGGCGGCCAGCTACCTGCAGGGCATGATGGAGCACCGCTTCTCCCTGGTGGTCGGCAAGGACTTCGCCGGCACCGTCGAGGCCCTCGGCGAGGGCGTGGACGGCTTCGCGGTCGGCGACGCGGTCTTCGGCGTGGTGATGAAGCCGTTCCTGGGCACCGGCTCGCTGGCCCAGTACGTCACCGTCACCGCCGCCTACGGCGTCGCCCCGATCCCCGCGGGCCTGAGCATCCAGGACGCCGGCGCGGTCGGCCTGGCCGGCACCGCCGCGCTGGACAGCGTGAACGCCGTTGCCCCGGCCAAGGGCGAGACCGTGCTCATCTGCGGCGCCACCGGCGGCGTCGGCGCGCTCGCCGTGCAGATCGCCGCCGCCCGCGGCGCCCGCGTGATAGCCACCGCCCGCCCCGGCGCCGAGGCCGACTTCGTCACCGCCCTCACCGACGCCGACGTGCACCTGGTCGACTTCACCGGCGACCTGGACGCCCAGGTCCGCGCCCTTGCCCCGAGCGGGGTCGACGCCGTCCTGCACCTGGCCGGCGACGGCGCCCAGCTCGCGGGCCTGCTGCGTCCGGGCGGACGGATCGCCTCCACCCTGGGCTTCGGTCCCGACGCAGTCCAGGGCCAGGACGTCACCGCCCACGCGGTGATGGCCGACGCCAACGCGCAGACCCTCACCACGCTCGCCGCCGACGCCGCCTCGGGCGCGCTGCGCGTCCCGGTCACCGCCGCCTACCCGCTGGAGCAGGCGCCCGAGGCGTTCGCCGCCTTCGGCTCCGGCGCGCTCGGCAAGCTCGCCGTCACCTGCGCCTGACCCCTGTCCCACTGCGGCCGTCGCTCCGTCAGCGGGCCGCATTCTCCTCACCGCGGACGACCCGCCCCGAATCTTGAAGGACCCCTAACCCCGTGAACGTCTTCCTGTGGATCGTGCAGGGCCTGCTCGCCGCTATGTTCGCCATGGCCGGTGTCATGAAGGCCACCCAGCCCAAGGACAAGCTCGTCGCCAAGCTGCCCTGGGTCGCGGACTTCTCGCCCGCCACCGTCCGCTTCATCGGCATCGTGGAGTTCGCCGCGGCGCTGGGGCTGATCCTGCCCGGCGCCACCGGCATCGCCCCCGTCCTGACCCCGCTGGCTGCCACCGGTCTCGCCGTCACCATGGTCCTGGCCGCGATCACCCACGCCCGCCGCAAGGAACCCTCCGCGATCGCCTTCAACGCCGTCCTGCTGATCCTGGCCGTCGTGGTCGCCTGGGGCCGCTTCGGCCCGTACTCGCTCTGACCCCCGCCGCCACCGCCCGGGGCCGGACCGCACTCTGCGGGCCCGGCCCCGGGCCGCCCGCCCCGATCAGCAAGGAGCCACCCTGATGCTCGTCACCGTCTTCGGCGCGACCGGCGGCATCGGCCGCCTCACCGTCCAGCAGCTGCTGGACGCCGGCCACCACGTCACCGCCCTCGTCCGCACGCCCGCCAAGCTCACCCCCACCCACCCGCACCTGACCGTCACCACCGGGCAGCTGTCCGACCCGGCGGCCGTACGGGCGGCCGTGGCAGGCGCCGACGCGGTGATCAGCGCCCTCGGCCCGTCCCTCAGCCGCTCCGCCACCGGCACCCCGCTGACCGAAGGCACCGCGAACATTGTGGCGGCCATGAACCAGGAGAACGTGACCCGCTTCATCGGCCTGGCCACCCCCTCGCTGGCCGCCCCGAAGGACAAGCCGCACTGGAAGCACAAGGTCCTGCCTGTCATGGCCAAGCTCATGTTCCCGAACGCCCTCGCCGAGCTCACCGGCATGACCGCGGCCGTCACCGGATCCGGCCTCGCCTACACCATCGCCCGAATCACCAACCCCACCAACAAGCCCGCCACCGGCCGCACCCGCTCCGGGTTCCTCGGCCACGACCAGGTCGGCTCCGCCATGACCCGCGCGGACATCGCCGCCTTCCTCGTCTCCCAGCTCACCGACACCCGCTACCGGCGCGCCATGCCCGCCGTCAGCAACTGACCCACCGAAGAGCCGGGGTCGGCGTACCGCCCAGCCCCCGTACCGACGCGAGGAGCCCGCCGTGGAACTCGGCATCCTGTCCCTGTCCGACCTGCAGACCGACCCCGCCACCGGCAAACTCCGCGACGCCGGAGCCCGCACCCGCGAAATCGTCTTCTACGCCGTCGCCGCCGACCAGGCCGGCCTCGACGTCTTCGCCCTCGGCGAGCACCACAGCCCCGACTTCGCCGTCGCCAACCCCGCCATCCCACTCGCCGCCATCGCCCAGGCCACCGAGAACATCCGCCTCACCAGCGCCGTCTCCGTCCTGTCCACCCTCGACCCGGTCCGCCTCCACCAGGACTTCTCCTCCCTCGACCTCCTCAGCAACAGCCGCGCCGAGATCATCGCCGGCCGCAGCGCCTTCCTCGAAGCCTTCACCCTCTTCGGCATCGACCCCGCCGACTACGACGACGTCTTCACCCAGAAACTCGACCTGCTGCTGGCCATCCGCGCCAGCGAGCACGTCACCTGGTCCGGCCGCCACCGCCCCGCCCTCGATCATCTCCCCATCCCGCCCCGCCCCCAGCAGGACAAGCTGCCCCTGTGGCTCGGCGTCGGCGGCACCCCCGCCAGCGCGGAGCGCGCCGGACGCCTCGGCCTGCCCATGGTCCTCGGCCTCATCGGCGGCGACCTGCGCAGCGTCCGCCCCCTCGTCGAGCACTACCGCGCCGTCGGCCAGGCCGCCGGCCACGTCCCCGACACCCTGCGCCTCGGCCTGACCAGCCACTTCTACGTCGGCAAGACCTCCCAGGACGCCCGCCGCGACCTGTACCCGCACTACCGCGAATACCTGCGGCCCAAGACACCTGGCGGGCGCGGCTGGCTGGTCGCCCCCGACCACTTCCAGGCCGTCTCCAGCCCCTTCGGCGCCCTCATGACCGGCAGTCCCCAGGAAGTCATCGACAAGATACTCACCGAACGCGAAATCCTCGGGACCGACCGCTTCATGGGCCAGATCGACTTCGGCGGCATGCCCGCGCACATGGTCAACGACTCCATCGAACTGCTCGCCACCGAAGTCGCCCCCACCATCCGCAAGGAAACAGGGCGCCACTGAACGCCGTGTGAATCCGGCAGCAGTGCTCCCCGATCTCGTGAACACCAGCTCGGTCGGGGCGGGGCTCCTCCTCTCGCCCGCACTATCCCAGGCCGATGTGCCTCATGAGACACATCTCAGCCTGGAGAACCGGGGCTGGTGTGGCCGAGTCGGGTGAGGTCGGCGGAGCGGGTGCCGGTGGGCTGAAGGTCGGCGTACGGGTGGAGCTTTGCCCCGGCGGTCCCGTTCGCGAGCGCCCGGGTGCGCACATCGGCCCTCCCGGGCGCGGGTGTCCGGATGATTCCTTGTTTGAGTGCACGGTCCCTTCGGCAGCCTTCAGCTGAGCTGCTCGGCCAGTCCGACGATGATGCCCTCGGGGCCGCGGACGTAGCAGAGTCGATAGCTGTCCGGAGTCGCCAGGCCGTTCTCGACATCCTCTGCCACATCATCTTCAGGAGGCCGAGCTCGCCTCCGCCGACTGGCAGGAAACAGACAGCTCAGGCACGCGAAGCCGAGACGTGGTCGCCGGAGACGGGACCCACTGGGGACCTGTCTGGAGCATGATGCGAACCCTCAGCGAACTCCACGGAGCGGGGAACGTCCGACTTGTCGCCTGGTTCCACTGACCCCGGAATCCGCGGCAAAAGTCCCTCTCACGGGAGATCAGTGTCATGACTGAGCGCGACGTCATACTCAACGAACTCGCCCAAGAACTGCGCCCGACACACACGCCCGCAGTGCTGATCACGCGCGGCCGGATCGACCAGCAACTGGGCAAAATCGCCTGCCTCACCCCTCCCGACGAGCGCCGCAAGGAGTTCCGGCTGCTGATTGCGATACTTGCGATCGCCGACGAACGCCGTCGCGAGCGCTTCTGCTCCGACGGCTGCAGTACCCGCTGGAACTGGGCGGCATCGAGGACCAGCGGATCCTGTGGGAGCGCGCCGCCCGGAACCTGATCCTGCAGGTCGTCGACCGTACCGGCTGCGGCAACGACTGGTACGGGCATTGCTGGCAGGTTCTCACCCAGCAAGTGCAGTCCGGAGACCGGACGGGAAACGCCGAACACTGGCCGACGCCGCCTGTGGTGTCGACCGAGCCGCGGACCAGCTGTGACATCCGGCCCGGGCCGGGGTCTCACTCCACTGGTCTCCGGCCGCGATTACTTCGGCACGTCATCACCGCCCCCGGTCGTGGCTTGTGGGCGCCCAGGTTCTTCCTGGCTGTCGCGCCCTGCGCGCGGGCGCGCCCCGTTGTGCCGTTCTAGGGTTCGGGCGTGGCAGACACCCTGGAAGAGCTGATCGGGATGCAGCGCGCGACGGACGAGGCGCACGTTCGGGTCGTGGAACTGCGAGAGAGATTCGGGCCGCCGGCCATTGAGCCGTGGACCGAGGCACAGACGACGACCTACGAGACGGCATGGCGCGCTTGGCGTGATCTCGAACGCGATCTGCAGGACGCGATCACGCGGTACGCGAAGAATGAGGGTCTTGACCGCAACGAAGTCGAGCAGGCCGTGCAGGACAGCGCGGGGACCTCACGCGGTGCCAAGGGCTGACCGCCGCAGCGGGCCGGCTGTGGAGCTTGCGACGGTGTCGAACCGCGACCCGTGGCAGGGACATTCCCTCGTCGCCTCCGCCGAGTTGAAGGCGACGAGGCATCCCAGGCGGATGCGGCGTGCCGACACCGCGTGAACGGCGCCGTCCTATCGGATCCTTTTGTCCCGGCTCCATTCGCTCCCCGCCTCCATTCGCTCCGGAAGTTCTGGGCTCGACCGATTCTGGCGGCCTTCTGTCGTCGTGAAGCAGTTCGTCGAACCCGTCCCGGTAGGGGACCATCGCGCCCCGTAGTTCTTCGGTGGTCGCCTGACGGCGACTGCTGCCGGCACTGACTTGTTCCTGGGAGTGACGGGTACACCCCACCTTGCGGGAGGCGCGATTAGTGTGGGGGGCACGGACGGGACGAATGCACTCGGCGAGTCCCTGCGGGCCCGGAGGGAGCAGGTCCGGCCGGGCCACCTCGCCTGGCACGCAGCCGGAGGCGTTGGTCGGCACGGCGAGGATCCTGCGGACGGCGCCGTCCGGGACGCGAGTCGGCCGTCGGGCATGGGCCTCGTCGCCCGTCGTGTGGGACCCGAGCAAGGAGCTTTATGAGCGCGGACACTGCGCAGGCCATGCAGCGGCGTGTGGGGCTGGGTACCTGGCCGACCCCCCTGGAACCGGCGCCCCGCCTTGCGGCCGCCATCGGGCTGGAACCTGCAGATCTGTGGGTGAAGCGGGATGACCTGACCGGTCTCGGGGGCGGCGGGAACAAGATCCGGAAACTGGAATGGACTGTCGGTGCCGCAATGGCCGAAGGTGCCGACACCCTGGTGACCACCGGCGCGCCGCAGAGCAACCATGCCCGGCTGACTGCTGCGGCCGCCGCCCGGCTGGGCCTCGCGGCGGTTCTCGTCTTCCCCGGGGCGCCAGGCGGCCGAGGGTCCGGGAATTTGGCACTGGACGGCCTGTTCGGCGCACGCGTGGCGTGGGCGGGTGACGTCGACGCCAACGGACTGGCCACGGCGGCATCGGAGGTAGCGGCGCGGCTCGAAGCGCAGGGGCGACGCCCGGCACTCATCCCGTTCGGCGGGTCGAGCAGCCTTGGCGCGCGGGGCTACGCCGGGTGCGGGCGGGAGGTGCTGTCCCAGGCACCGGACGTGCGCACCGTTGTGGTTGCGGTGGGGTCCGGCGGCACCATGGCGGGGCTGGTTGCCGCACTGGGTCCGGAGCGTGTGCTCGGCGTCGACACGGGCGCACTGTCCGAGCCGGCCCCCGCCGTGGCCGCCATGGCCACCGAAACGGGGGGCACCGCCGTGACACCGGCCGAACTCACCCTTGACGACCAGGTGGGCGAGGGATATGGCACATTCACCCCTGCCGCCGCGCACGCCCTGTCGCTTGCCGCTCGGACTGAGGGACTGGTCCTGGACCCCGTGTACACGGCCCGGGCTTTGGCGGGGCTGGTCGCCGCCGTCCGCGACGGGACGATCGTCCCCGGCCGGAAGACGGTGTTCCTCCACACCGGCGGACTTCCGGGCCTGTTCGGTCACCCAACGGCGATCACCCACGCCGAGCAGGGGCTGGGAGAGTTCCCGCCCGCTGTCTGACATGGCAGTGCCGAGGGCGACGATGCCGCCGGACTGCGAAACGACCGCGTCGACGTGGCCGTACTCCTGCGCCACGTCGACGACGAGGGCACCGACCGTGTCCTCGTCGGTGCCCTCCAGGAAGCGACGCCCCGATGCCGCGACACGCGACCTCCTGCCCCGGCGTCTGCCGTTTCGAGACACGCCGCATGCGCCGTCACGGGGCGTCACGCCGAACCCGGTGTCGGGTTGGCGGCGTCCGGTCGTCTGCTCCAGCGCCTTATCGGGCGAGCATCCGACGGGACACGTCCCACAGGCGCTCGGCGGCCTCGGGGTCCAGTGCGTGGGGCGCCACGCCGGATGTCTCCACGCCGGCGCCGGCGGTTGCGGGGTCATGCGGAAGAGCTTCGTTGCAGTTCTCGAAGTAGCGTCCGCCAACCCCCTCCACCAGCGGTGACGCGGCCAGCAGCACCGACGTGGCGGCCCCCTGCTCAGGGGTGCGCCAGGGGTACGTGTCGAAGATCTTCTGGGTCGACGGGTCCATGTCCGGGCTTTCCTGGTGGCGCTGGAGTCCCGAACGGATGCCGCCGGGCATGAGCGCGTTCGCGGTGATGCCGTCCTCGGCCCAGCGTCGGGACGCCTCCACGGCAAACAGCACATCGGCGGTCTTGGACTGGCCATAGCCGAGCCACGGGTCGTAGGCGCGGCGCTCGAAGTGGATGTCGTCGAAGACGATCGGGGAGACCAGATGCCCGCTGGAGCTGACGGCGACGATTCGCGCGCCCTCGGCCGCCAGGGCGTCGTGCAGGCCGAGGGCGAGGTCGAAGTGGCCGAGATGGTTGGTGGCGAACTGGTACTCCCAGCCCTGGGGCGTGCGGCGCAGATCGGGCAGGGCCATGACGCCGGCGTTGTTCACGAGGATGTGCAGCGGGCCGGACCAGGCATCGGCGAACGCGGCCACCGAGGACCGGTCGGTCAGTTCCAGGGCGGCGACGCCGACCTTGCTGTTTCCGGTGGTGGCCGTGATGCCGGAGGCTACTTTCCGACCGGCGTCGGTGTTGCGCACGGCGAGGGTCACCTCGGCACCTGCCCCGGCCCGGGAGCGGGCGGTTTCGATGCCAATGCCGGAGGCGGCGCCGGTGACGACGGCACGCCGGCCGGTCAGGTCGACCCCGGACAGGACCTCGTCAGCCGTGGTCTCGCGGTTGAAGGGAGTGGTCAGACGGGCGGTGTTGGTCATGATGTTCCTGAGTCTCTTGTGAATGGTTCAGTGGACGGGCGGGCGGTAGTCGCTGTCCAGGCGTGGCGTCGCCGCGTTCATCCACTCGTTCTCGACGAGGTGGGCCACGAGGGCTGTGAAGTCTTCGGGGGCGGTCGCGGGCTGCGGGCAAGGTCATTCCGATCAGGCCGGCCTCGGTGGCGGCGTATGCGGTGGGAGGGGAGAGGGCTCGCGGGGGCTCTTCTGGCTGGAGAGCTGCCGCATCGACACCTCGCCAAGAACTCTCCGGCCTCCTCGGGGCGCCAGCCAGGGTCCTGCCTACAGGGGTGGTGACAGGGCCAGGATGAAAGTGCGCACAACACGTACCGTCGTTGTGTGAACCAGACCAACGAGTTGGGTGCCTTCCTTCGGGCCCGCCGCGATCTCACCAGACCCGAGGTCGTCGGCCTTGCGGTCCGTGGCCGCCGTCGCGTCCCGGGGCTGCGCCGCGAGGAGGTGGCCCAACTGGCCGGCATCTCCTCCGAGTACTACCTCCGCCTGGAGCAGGGCCGGGATCAGCACCCTTCCGCACAGGTCCTCGACGCCCTGGCAGGGGTCCTGGGCCTTGAGGCCGAAGCGGCCGCCTATTTGCACCGGCTCGCCGCGGCACCCGTGCGGCGCCGTACCGCCCGGCGTCGCCCCGAGCGAGTGCTGACGGCATTCGGCAGTTCGTGATGTCCCGCACCGACATTCCGGCCATGGTGCTGGGACGCTACCAGGATGTCCTCGTGGCCAACGCGCTCGCCGTCGCCCTGTCCCCGGCGAATGCGCCGGGTAAGAACGCTCTTCGTGCCGCCTTCCTCGACCCTGCGGTCCGGGCACTGTACGAGGAGAACTGGGACCACATCGTGGCCGGTCTGGTCGCAGGTGTCCGGGCCCTGGCCGGCCCCGAGAGCCGCGATCAACACCTGGCCGAACTGGTGGGTGAACTGTCCGTGCGCAGCGAGGAGTTCCGGCAACTGTGGGCACGGCACGAGGTAGCTCCCCGTACCAGCGGCTCAGCTCTCGTGGCGCACCCCCAGGTCGGCCCGATGGAACTCAGCTACGAAAAGCTGGCCGTCACCGGGACGGACGGCCAGGTGCTGGTTTTCTTGCATGCAGCACCACACAGTGAAGCCGCACAATCGCTGGCCCTGCTCGCGCACATTGCTCATGCCGACGCGGCCTTCGACCCTTCGGCGCCTGTGGGCAGCTCACAGCACAGCTGACCTGCTGCCGAGACGCGGCTGGGCGATGTGCAGTCCGGGTGTGGGGCGTCCTACGAGTCGCCAGCCGCCCGTACAGGTGCCGTCCTCGCTTCACACACGGGCACCTGCTCGTGGATGAACAGCTACGGCAAGCTACGACGCTGCACTGAGAAGAACAGCACCGTCGTGGAATGCGCAAGGGAGTACCCGCCCCGATCCAGGCCGGCAAGCGCCGGGTTTGTGGGGGCGCGCAAGTGGTGGCTGCGACCCCAGGCCGGTGATGAGGCCGAGGCGCCGAGCTGGATGGTCGTCAATGACGCCGTCTTTGGTCACTTCGCGGTCGGACGACGTGCGGCACACCCACTGGTGTGCTCGACATGTGCGCGTTGCGCCTCTGCCTCACGCTGTAAGCATGACCAACGACGCTCAAGAGGCTTTCCATCCCACCCCTGTCGTCGTCCTCGGCGTCGTGCCGGGCGACCCGCCGTACCGCATGGTTGAGATCGACGGGGTGCTGGCCGGGCCTGCCTACGACATGGTGGATGTGATCAGACTGGCGCATCAGGCGGGGGTGACGGATATCGACTTCGACGATCCCGCCCTCGTGAGATGGGTCGGCGGAGGCAAGTACAAGTGGTTCCCCTGAACGGGCGGTTGCCACCGGCCTTCGGTGAGACTTCTCCGTCCACGGCGAGCCAATCGTCGACGACGCGGAACGGCGCGTGTCGTGTACACGCTGGACATCAGCGCCACCTGGTACAAGAGCCGGACCACGGCGCACGCGGAGATCAACGACCTCTGCACCCGCATCGCTGAGGTCACGTCCCCGGGGCGCCGCTCCCGTACGGCCGCGTCAGAATCTCCATCCGGTGGCCGTTCGGGTCGTCGAAGTAGGTGCCGCGGCCGCTGTCGTTGTGGTTGATCTCGCCGGGAAGGCGGTGGTACGGGTCCGCCCAGTACGTAAGGCCTGCTGCCTTGATGCGGGCGAATATCGCGTCGAAGTCGGCCTCGGAGACCAGGAACGCGTAGTGCTGGGGCGAGATGTCGGGGGCGTCGGTCTCCAGATAGTCGAGAGTGACGCCATTGTGCGTCTCGACCGGGAGGAACGGGCCGTACGGCGGCCCGGCCTCCAGCCCCAGTAGATCGGCGATGAACTGGGCCGACGCCTTCTTGTCGTGCGCCGCGACGATCGTATGGTTCAGCTCGACGGACATGGTGCGGGCCTCCTCGGACGGGGCGGTGTCGCCCTGTCTTCAACGTTAGGTCCGTGGTCGCCCGCCTTACCACGGTCCCGGGAACCGGCCGCCGTCCTTACAAGGGCCTAGTCCCCGGGTCGCAGCCGGCTTCCGGGCGGCCAGGCGACTGGTTTCCGGGCGGTCGGGCGACTACCGGAGCGCCGCCCTGCAGACTCGTGACGCCTGCTCAGCCCGTGGAGTGGCCCCGCATACCGATGGCAGACTCGATCGCCATGAGCGATTGGTTCTTGCAGCAAGGAAATGGGGTCCGCTTCGAGTGGGGTCCCACCGGTGCACAACGTCTCGCCCCAGCCGTCGCCTGTCTTGTGGTGGTCGATGTCCTGTCGTTCACGACATCGGTGACGATCGCCGTCGAGGCAGGAACCCGGGTTTTCCCCTATGCCTGGCGTGATGAGACTGCGTCTGCCTTCGCCGAGCAGATGGCCGCCGAACTCGCCGTCGGGCGCCGAGCCTCCACGACGACCTCACCATGGTCGCTGTCACCAGCGGCCTTGCGCCGAGCTCCGTTCACCCCCCGGCTGGTGCTGCCGTCTCCCAACGGCTCCGCTATCGCTGCTGCAGCAGACGGATCACTAGTGGTCGCCGGATGCCTGCGCAACGCGACGGCCGTGGGCCGATGGCTGGCCCGTCACGGCTATGGAACTCTCGCGCGGCCGGTCGCCGTGATCGCCGCAGGAGAGCGTTGGCCGGACGACAGCCTGCGACCCGCGTTGGAAGACTTGCTCGGGGCTGGGGCGATCATCGCCGAACTGCACGCCCAAGGAGTCGGTCCGCTGTCTCCCGAGGCCGCTGCCGCACGGACTTCTTTCGCCGGGAATCCCGACGTCGTGCACGCCGTTGCCACCTGTTCGTCAGGTTCGGAGCTGGCTCAGGGAGGGTTCGCCGACGACGTCGCGATCGCGATCGAACTGGACGACAGCGAGACCGTTCCTGTCCTCACCAACGGGGCCTTCACCGGGGCGCCGTCTGACGTCTGACGACAAGAGGCGGCCGCCGAAGTTGTAATGCTTCGGCGGCCGCTTGCTCGAGATCGCCGGAACACGTGCGCTTTGCCGAGCGATGCATTGGAGTCGATGGCGACGCAGTTTCTTCCGCTCTGCGGCAGTCGCGTACCTCGACACATGGCAGCCCCGCGAGGTCGTGGTGTATGCGCTCGATCGTCTCAAGGTCGCCGCGATCGGGGTGTGCCCCGTTTGGCGAGGCGCCGAGTCGTCGCCAAGGCCCAGCGGGTGCTGCCGCGCCTGATCGATGAGGCCATCCGCTCACGGGTTCCTGGCGGATCGACGATCAATGCTGCGACAGCTGCCCTCCTGTCTGATGTTCATCGCTGTCTCCTCCGGCCTGGTCACCGGTCGGCGCCGGATGCGGCTGGTCATCCGTATCCGAAGATCCGCGCGATGAAGAATGCGGCAAAGAAGACCGATCCCAGCAGGACCAGTCCTGCCCAAAAGGCGGGGTGTTCCCAGATGCCTCCGTCCGCGCGTTCCTGGTGGGCTTCACTGATGGAGCCCTCGGCAGGTGGTGTCTCCCCTGGGGGATTCAGTGATATAGCCATATATCCACTCTCTCTCGTCCGCACCCCATTCGCATCACGCCCGGGGCGGTGATCCTCGTTCCGTGAGGGGTCGGGGAACGGTAGGCGTAACTCGGGCCGGCCGGTCCGGCAGCCCCGGACGGCAGGAGCCGATGCGGCCGGTGGGCGTGCTGCGGGTGCTGTTGAAGCACGCTGGTCCACCGGCTGGGCCAGGTGTGCTCTCGGTGGCCAGGTGGGCCCACTCGTGGTCGTGCCTGCTGAGGCGGTGGACGAGGCCGTGTATCACTGGCGGTGCTCTGCACGCCCATGGCGGGGGCGAGGGAGCGCAGCCTCTGGTGTTCGATGTGGCGGCGTGGGGCCGGCCCGGCGCCGGCGTAGCCCTGGGTGACGGCGCCGCGGTCGGTCTACGGCAGGCTCTCGATGAATGGCTTCAGCACCTCGTCGGCGGCGGCCGGCGCTGCCCGGGTGTCGGCGTCGGTCGGCATGCCCATCCGCTCCAGGATCGGGACGAGGATTTCGGTGGGGGAGTTGCCCGCGCCCGCACCGAGCGCGCGCAGCGTGTCCATTGTTGGGCTGATGTGGCTCACAGGCAGTACCGAACGAGCCACTCGTCGGCGTTGTATGTCTTCGTCGCCGGGCCCGGCACCGTGGCCGCCCGTTCTTCGATCATTTCCTCGGGGAGGATTCGCTTCGGCAGCTCGCCGAACCGGGCGCGGCGCACGGTTTCGGCAGGGTCGGGGCTCTCCAGTGCAGGTTGCATTGCATCGTCTCCTCAGCAGTTTGATGACGGCTCCCGGTCGGTTGCGGGCCGACACGGCCGGCGCGGGCCGGGGTCTGCCGCGGAAGCCGCCAAGGGGGTGGTGCTTGTGCGGCGGGTCTGGCCCCGGCCGGAGCGGTCAGCCCAGGTAGAAGTCCCTGCGGGCGGCCACGAACGCCTCGATCGTCCGTGCAGGTGTGCCCGTCACGCGTTCGACGTCGTCAGATGTGCGGTCGTAGCGGTTTTCTTGGTGCAGTCGGGCCATGGTGGCGATGTGCTGTTCGATGTGCGGCGGCAGGCCTGCCTTCGCGAGCACCTCGGCTCGCCACTGATCGAGCGGCACGTCGACATAGGACACCGGACGCCCCAGCGCCCGTGAGAACTTCTCGGCCATCTCCGTCATGTCGACCGCGCGTGGTCCGGTCAGCTCGTAGACGTGCCCGACATGCGGGGCCGGGTCGCGCAGCACGGTGGCGACCACCCGGGCGACGTCGTCCACGGCGACCGGCGATGTGCGCCCGGCACCGAAGGGCAGCGCGATCGTGCCGTTGTCCCGGATCGATTGCGCCGCCAGCGAGGTGAACAGCGGATTGTCCAGGAACGACGTCGGCCGGATATGTACCACCGGCAGGCCCGCCCAGTTCAGTATCTGCTCCGCCAGCCAGTGAAGCCGCTGCTGGTAGGACTCTGCGGTGCTGGTGGCGGTCATCTGCGACACCGTCATCTGGGACATGCCGACCAGGGCATCGAGCTTCCCGTGCTCGCGCGCCACGGTGGCCACGACCGTCGCGGCCAGCAGATGGTCGGGCGAGACGGGCATCGCGAAGTACATCCGCCCGACACCCTCCAGCGCGGCTGCGACGCTCTCGGGCCGGGTCAGGTCGCCGACGACGACTTCCGCGCCGAGCGCACGCAATTCGGCCGCGCGATCGTCGTCGCGGCGGACCATTGCGCGCACGGGAACGTCCTGCGAGCGCAGTTGGTCGAGTGCGGTACGGCCTACGCCACCGGCGTTGGCGATGAGAACAAGGTTGCTGGCAACCATCGGTTGATCTCCTTCTGAGTCGTTGAGTCGTGGTGTGATCACACGTGTGTGTGGTGTGAGGTGTGTGAAAGTGGCGAGGCCATGAGACACCGGGGGGCGGTGCCGGATGCGTAGACCGCAAACAACCGGCCCGTGTTGTGTTGTCCAGCGGTCCCCTGGCGTCGTAGAAGTACCGTCGCGTCGCTGCACCGCGGCGTCAGCTCCGCGTCCCTGGGATCGTGAGGCCGGTACCGGTCCCGTGCCGTTCAGACGTGGCGGTGGCGAAACGACCGGGTCCGGGGGTTATGGGTCAGGCGGTGGCTGCGGCGCCGGGCCTGATCAGGCGGGGGCGCAGGCCGAGCAGGACCGCAGCGATGGCGGCCCACAGGGCGAGCGTGATCACGGGGCCTGCTACGTGCGCGCCGTTGAAGTAGCTCAGGTCGGTGATGGTGCGGACGGCCGCGCCAGGTGGCAGTAGTGCGGAGATGGTTCGGGCCGCGGCGGGCAGCAGATCAGCGCCGATGGCAGCACCGCTGGTGGCGTTGCCGACGGTGAGGAGCACAAGTGTGGCGACCGGGACTCCGACGGGGCCGAGGTAGGTGCCGAGGAGTTTGGTGGTGAAAGCGGCCGCAGCTGCAAGGAGGGTGAGAGTGAGGACCAGCGGGACGAGCGGGGCCGGGACCGCACCCATCACGGGGCCGGCGATGATCGCTGCGACGGTGCCGATGGCCACGGAGGCGCCGGCCAGCAGCCAGAACCGGTGACGCAGGTGCAAGACACTGGCCAGGCCGAGAGCGTTCGAGCCGAGGACGAAGCCCGCGAGTGTCACGCCGAAGGCCATGTAGAAGCCGGCCAGTCCCCGAGTGTCGAAGTGGGTCAGGGGGACGATGTCCTCGGTGGTGACGTGTTTGCCTGCACCGTGGGCGTAGGCGCCGACGAGGTGGTTCACGGCCGAGGTGGTGGACGTGCCCACTGCTCCTGCGATCTCCAGGCGCAGCTGGTCCGGACCGTCCGTGCTGAGCGCGGCGACGACATCGTGGCGCTCCAAGGCGTGGCGCGCTGCTTCGGCGTCAGCGGCTGGGTGGACCTCGACGTTGTCCCCGAGGGCCTGGTGTATCTGGCCCGGCAGGTCAGGTCCGGTGACGGCGATGGGGACCTGATGGGGCTGGGGGTCGCGCTGCAGGCCGACATAGCAGGTGATGAAGGCCGCCACGACGACCAAGGCGATCAGAGTCGGCTGGAGCCAGGCCCTCACCGGCGGGCGGCGGGCGGCGAGGTGGGGCTTCGGGGAGAGCTCGGCCGCTGCGGAGAGTGTCGGCTCACGCACGGGAGCGGATCCAATGGGGGCTTCCATGACAAGGCTTTCTGATGGAGGGGTGCGAGGCTCGCGGGAGGGATGATCAGGCGGGGGCATGCACGCCGCAAACAATTAGGAGTATATGCTCCTAATTACGGGATGACAAGGGTGGACGGTTCGGGGTGGGCCCGCCGACCCGCTGTCGACCGTTGGTGCCAGGGTGACCCCTGTCGCAATTGCGAGCACCTGCTCGTACCATGGGTGGGCGAAGCTCTGGAGGAGACAATGACCACTGCGCCGACGAATCCCGGCGACTCGTGCAACAACCTGGCCCTGCGCAAGGCGGCCCGGTACCTCGGTGCGACCTACGACAAGGCCCTGGCCGCGGTCGGTCTTCGTGCGACGCAGCTCAGCATCCTGCAGAAGCTGAGTGTGCACGGAGAAATGACGATCACCGGCCTTGCCGACGTCATCGCCATGGACCGTACGACGATGGCCTCAAACCTCAAGCCACTTGCGCGCGAGGGTCTGGTAACCGTCGAGCCGTCGGCAGCCGACCGCCGCGCACGAATCGCAGCCATCACGCCGGACGGCCTCTCCCGACTGAAGGCGGCGCTACCACTGTGGTATGCCGTGCAGGCCCAGTTCGAGGAGAACTTCGGCGCCGACGAGGCAGCCCAACTGCGCGCACACCTCGAAGCCGTCCTTCACACCGGATTCGAGCCCTGGGCCGAGTAAGGCACGACGCTTCTGGCGCTACTGAGGGCTGACCCCGGTCGCCCGGACGTCACCGGAGCGCCCGTGTAACACGCCGGGCGTGACGGCCCCCTGCCCTCTTGACGCGGCCGCTGCCCTGGAGCGGGCGCATGGGCGGGGGAGTCGTCGAGGGTGTGTGAGAGTGGGCGCCGACGGCAGGGACTCGCGCCGTGCAGCCTGAACAGGCAAAACACCACACCGAGAGCCGGACATCTCCAGGCAGCCCGAGCCGGCACCGGCCGACAGCACGTCGTGGCCTCAGGTCTGAGGCATGTCCAGCGAGACCGTCTTGCCCCAGCCGTTTGGTGTGCCGTCGCCCCGGCCGCCGGCCGACGTCGCAGGAGATGCGCCCTCGGGCGGGTATCGAATGTGCTGGTCACAGCCACTCGTTGACTCAGGTCACTAGCTCCGCGCGGGGTGGGACCGTGGCGTCGAGGCCGAGCCGGGCGCGCCGCGATGGGCTCCTGCTCACGCCCAACCGGCGGGACCACCCTGCGGGCCGGGAGAGACGCAGGTCACATCCATCCGGCTCAGCGGTGTGTCACATCTCCGTGGGGTCGTTCCGTCAATGCTGTGTAACCGTCAACGCAGCAAGGAGATCACCATGGACGCCCGCCTCAACTTCTACGGCAACTCCGTCGCGCCCAAGTTCGCGAAGTACATCAACTCGGCAGGCAAGGTCATCACGGAGTCGACTCTGCCGGCCGCGACGCAGGAACTGGTGAAGATCCGGGCCAGCCAGATCAACGGCTGCGGCTTCTGCACCGACATGCACACCAAGGACGCCGCGCACGCCGGGGAAACCTCGGTACGTCTCAACCTGATCGCAGCCTGGCGTGAGGCCACGGTGTTCACCGAGGCCGAGCGGGCGGCCTTGGAACTGGCGGAACAGGGCACACGCATCGCCGACGCGGCCGGTGGCGTCACGGACGAGGGCTGGGCGAACGCGGCCAACCACTACGACGAGGACCAGTTGGCCGCATTGGTGTCCCTCATCGCCCTGATCAACGCCTACAACCGCATGAACGTCATCATCCAGCAGCCGGCCGGTGACTACCAGCCGGGCCAGTTCGACTGATCGTGAGCACAAGGCCCAGGGGCCGGCTGCCTGCCGCACAGGCTCGACTGTGAGCTCGCGCCCCAGAGCCTCGGTGAAGTCGCGGGCCCGGACGGGCGCGCCGTCGGCCGCGGACACCACCTCCCTGACCTGCTCGATGAGACTGCCCCTGTCCTTGGCCGGCACAGCAGGCGTTGCCTTCTGGGCGGCCTGTGCTTTCTCGGACTTGACAGGGATGGTCTTCTTGGACGGGCGTCCCTGCTTCTGCTTTGCGAGAGCCTTGGGAGCTGCTTTGCTGCCCTTGGCAGCAGGGGTCCTTCGGGCCTTACGAGGGGCGGGAACGGCTGGATGCTGACACGCCCACCGGGCGTTTCCGCTGAACGGTCGACGACATCGATCTGGTGCGCCACCCTGCGAGCCGGGCTGGAAACCGGCCAGGACGTCGGCATCACCGAACCCGTACGCATCGATGACCGAGACCTCCCAACCGCCTTCTCTCCTGCGCCGGCTTGTGCACTGTCACCCGCTTCTGCCACTCCGCCTACCAAACCCTCGCCCGTCACCGTGTTCCGCAGCTCCGCACCCTTGAAGCCCCCACCGTGAACTTCCAACTCGCCATAGAAGTGGCGCCGTTCACTCGCAATCCGTGGGCCCGCCCTCGGAATCCCGATACCGGAGCCGTCGGCTTCGACCACGACCGCTACCTCAAGACGCGGTCGCTGACCGAACCGAAGATCAACACCGGCTCTTTCCTCCTCGACGAGGCCCACACACCGATCCCGTTGGTGAGCAGAGGCGCCAGGGCCGTCGGGCTCCAGCCGCGGGATGAACCGCCTCGCAGCACCTTCCCTCAAGGCTTCCGGCCCACACCCCCTCCAGGCCCTGCACGGTGCCTGCCCGCGGCGTACCCCGGACCCGTGCGGCAAAAGAGCCCCACCCCGGCCGCGGTCACCGGGCCACCCACGGTGATTCCTTTGTCACACTTTCAACCTGCAAGCGTTACTTGTGCAAGAGGTAAGTGTGAAATAGGTTTGTGTCACGGCAAACGGGCGGCACATCCCGCCCCGCCGACAACAACCACCCGATGAACCAAGAAGCAAGGACATCCCCATGGATCTGAAACTCGAAATGATCGTGCTGCCCGTCTCCGACGTCGACCGGGCCAAGGCCTTCTACGAGGCGGTGGGATTCCGCCTGGACGTCGACTACACGGCCAGCGACGACTACCGGGCGGTCCACTTCACGCCGCCCGGTTCCGAGTGCTCGATCATCTTCGGCCAGGGGATGACCTCCGCCGCCCCCGGCTCGACCCAGGGCCTGTACCTCATCGTCACCGACATCGAAGAGGCCCACACAACACTCGCCGCCCGCGGCATCGAGGTGAGCGAGGTGTTCCACGACGCAGGCGGACTCCTCCACCACGGCCACGAAGCCGCAAAAGCCGTCCACCACGGCACAGGCCAGGAACGGCTGGCCGGCCCGCACCCCGACCGCGCCTCCTACGGCTCCTACCTCACCTTCAGCGACCCCGACGGCAACGGCTGGATACTCCAGGAAGTCAAGGAACGACTCGCCGGCCGCTGACACCACCCCACCCACCCAGAACCCAACACACCAAGACCAACCCGGGCGACGGCGGGTCCCGTCAACCCCCGGGTGCAACACCGGCGAAGCCGAGCGGCCGGATCCCGGGCACCGAGTGCACGGCGCCCATGACCAAGACGTGTGCCATGGCCCCGCCCCGGCCCACTGGGAGTGCAGGCGCGCTGTCCGCTCATCGGTCCGGCCGCCACGGAACCGCATCGACCGAGCGCCGCCGAGTGGATCTGCCCGGTGAAGGATCAGCACACCGCTGATCAGGGCCCGGGCGCCGGGAGGCGGCTGCCGTCAGGAGCCGTCCGCTCCCGCCCCGTGGCCACCCCACAACCGTGCGGTGCGGCAGCTCTCGGGCCGTCCGGTGGCGGGGAACAGTGCGCGGCCAGTGGTCGGGCCCCCGAAATGTCCGACTGAGTTACAGGAGCAGTGATGAACGGAGCAGCAATGAACGAGACAACCCGCACTTACGACGTGGTCGTTATCGGCGCGGGTCCGGCCGGCGAGAACGTGGCCGAACGCGCCCGCGCCGCCGGTCTCAGTACCGTGATCGTGGAGCGTGAACTGCTCGGCGGGGAGTGCTCGTTCTGGGCCTGCGACCCGAGCAAGGCGCTGCTGCGGCCGGTGGTGGCACGTGCCGACGCGCGTCGCGTACCCGGACTGCGCCAGGCGGTCGGGCCGCTGGACGTCGAGGCGGTCCTCGCGCACCGCGACAAGATGTCCTCGTACTGGAAGGACGAGGACCAGGTCGACTGGCTGGATTCGGTCTCCGTCGATCTCATACGCGGCCACGGCCGGCTTACCGGTCCCCGCCGGGTGGCGGTGCAGACTTCCGAGGGCGACACCGTCCGGCTGACCGCCCGGCACGCTGTGGCCATCTCCACCGGCACCAGCGCGGCCCTGCCCCCCATCCCCGGACTCGACACGGTACGCCCCTGGACCAGCCGTGAGGCCACCAGCGCCGACCGGGTACCCGGCCGTCTCGCCGTGGTCGGCGGGGGTGTGGTGGCCGTCGAGATGGCCACCGTCTGGCAGGCGCTCGGCTCCCAGGTGACGATGCTGGTCCTTGAGGACGGGCTGCTGCAGCGGATGGAGCCGTTCGCCGGCGAGCTGGTCACGGACGGACTGCGCGAAGCCGGCGTCGACATCCGGTTCGAAACCTCTGTGACGTCCCTGGCACGCGAGGACGGCGAGGTGCGGATCACGCTGGCAGACGGCGGGGAGCTGGCCGCGGACGAGATCCTGCTCGCCACGGGCCGGGCCCCGCGGACCGCGGACGTCGGCCTGGAGACGGTCGGTCTCACCCCCGGCGACTGGCTGACCGTCAACGACACCTTCCAAGTGACCGACGTCGCCGACGGCTGGCTCTACGCCGTCGGCGACGTCAACCGCCGGGCACTGATGACGCATCAGGGCAAGTACCAGGCCCGGATCGCCGGCGCCGTCATCGGCGCCCGCG
>NZ_JBEXID010000084.1:0-29298 GCF_040608395.1 Streptomyces sp. NPDC005181 | reverse complement strand
GAAGCCCACCGCCGCTGGAACAACATCACCGCCGCCACAACCGCCTGACCAGCAACGATGCCCTACCGATCAAGAACTACAGCTGCCGTGTCAGACGGCTGATCGGCACGCTCACCCGTGGCTCGGCGAAGGCGACGTCCTCCGTCACCCGGTTGGGGCGAGGTGCTACCAGACGCCCCTCCTCCACGCGCCAGAACTCGATGTCACAGCCGTATTTCAGACCGAGCACCAGCGACTTCCCCGGACTGCTCCAGATCATGCCGGTGCGCAGCACCGCGGCCTCTCGTCCTATCCGACGTGCGCGCGCCGACCCGCAGAGCACCGCTTTGCCCTCGGGTTCGTCGCCGTGACAGGTGACGACGTATACGGGAGCGGAACTGCGCGTGCCGGCCAGCGCGGCCAGGACCCTGTCCCGGTTCGTCTCAGCCACGGCGAGACTCGACCGGAAGTCGGAACTGCCCCGGACCGCGAAGTAGTCGATGCCTGCACCCTCGAGGAGCGCGACCATCAGCTCCAGGTTGGCTTCACGCAGACCAAGCGGCGAAACCGTGGTGCGAACGAGCGCAATCTGGGTGCCCCGTCCGGCCAGCACAGCCAGGCTCTCCGACGTGCCGAAGAGCTGTGGCCAGCGGCGGCGTGCCCGTGCCCCACGAACGTAGCGTCCGAGCAGCGCAAGAGACTGGAGTCGGCGCAACAGCGCCTTGATCCCCGCCCTCAGCCGCATCGGCACCCTGCGTGCGATGCGCCGGCGCAGCGACCTCGGGACGATGGTGCGGTACGCCCCGACGACGGCCGATGCCTCGGGATTTCCTGTGCTCACGTGTGGTTGTCCGGGTCCTCTGAATTCCCGTGCTCGAACGGACTGGCCACGGGGAAGTAGCGATGCAGGAATTGGATGACGGCGTCGTTGCCGCCACGGCTCAGGGCTTCATCACTGCCGAGGCCGAAGAACTGGAGCTGCCGGGTGTCCCGGCGTACCAGGAGCCGGTCCAAGCGCTGCCTGATTCCGGGCAGGGCCGCATGCAACACCACGGTCACCTCTGCGGAAAGGTCGGCCAGGCCGCTGGAGTACGCGAAGTGGTGGACGAGTCCGTCGACCGGATGGGTGGTGGGGAGGCTCGCCACCAACTGGCTGTCCGGTGCGGGCTCCGGTGCTGCGCCGGCCTCGGCCAACCTTCGCAGCACCTCAACGGCATACGGCTGGGGGCCGGGCGCGTAACTCTGGGTTGCCGCACGGCCGGTGGCCGAGTAAGCAGCCACGGTCCACGGCGCAAAGGACTCCTCCGCCGTCCACAGGCCCCGTAGGGGGCGGGTGGAGCCGTGTGGTGTGAAGTAGTCGAAGGGCCTCGTGGGTCGGCCCAGCAGGGCTCCTGGCCGCAGCAGAAGGAAGTGCTTCGCGAGGTCGGGCAACCGGTGCAGCCGAGCCTCCGCTCCAGTACCGGCGTGCACCACGGTCAGCCGGTCGTCGCTGCGCAGCCACTCCGGGACCGGCGCCTCTGCCACGACATGGACGACGTCCACCCACGGTGCGTACTGGTGCAGGGAACGCAAGGAGGCACGCAGCAACTCCTCACCCCAGGGGCCGGGATGCCGCCACTGCAGAACGGCGTCGACGGGGAAGGTGATCTCCTCCAGCCGCGGTATGTCGAAGTGCTCCAGGGTGATCGACGGGGTCATGTCCCCGTCGATGTCGCAGTAACCGGAGAGCCGGTCGAACGTGATCTCGATCCCCATGGCATCGCGTGGGACCACACGCTGGACCCGGTTGGGCCGGGGCCCGACGAGCCGCTCGTACGAGAGGTCGCTGTTGGGCGTCCAGAACTCGATCTCGATGCCCTCGTCCTCACCGACCCAGAGATTCTCCGTGGGATCGGTACGCAGCCAGGTGATGCGCACGACCTTCGCCCTGCCGTAGTTCTTCCACGCCTTCAGATGGCTGCCCGGGACCGACCGGGTGCTGTTGTCGGCAGGGGACACCGAGACGACATAGCCCGTGTGTTCCTCCAGGAGGGCCCTCAGGACACGCCGGACCTGTCCCATGTCCTGCTGTTCCACGACCAGGCAGATACGTCGGTCGTCGAGCGCCGGCACGGCGAACCACGCAATATCGGCGGCGTCGAAAGCCGCAGTGACCAATTCGTGGTCGAGGCGGCGGGCGAGATCGACAGTCAGTCCGCTGTGGACATGTCCGACCCGGCCGTCGGGCGTACGCGTCCTGCGCTCGGACGCTCCGGCGAAGTCCGACTTCCTCACCAGCCGCAGTGCGCGGCGGTGCAGCCGGGCCTCCCTTCGGTTCAGTGTCCGGACGAGCCCGCCCTTCACCTTGCGTCGTACGCGGGGTGGCACCCCGCTCGCGGCAACTTTGCGTACCGGTCCTGGGACGATCCGCCGGTAGACCCGGTTCGCGGAGCCCATCGCCGTCGAGTCGGCCATGTCATGAACTCCGGTTCATCGTTCGTAGGGACTGGGGGTGGGGAAGTAGGCGTTCAGGAATCCGTCGAGCAGTTCCTGCTGGGCTTCGATGTCCTCCGGAGTCGAGAAGGCGTCGTTGAGACAGAAGGAGTCCTGGTTCCTGCCGTCGAGCAGTCGTTGGAGCCGGTCCGCCAGATCTGGTACGGCCAGTTGCAGATAGGCGAACGGCATGGACCCCGGCTGAGCCCGCCCCGTCAGCGCGGCGTAGTACAGCCCGAACGACGAAGTGGTAGAGAGGTCGGTCATGGCGCGGAACCGGCTGGCCGCAGTACGGGCCCACGCCTCGGGGAAGTCGCGTTCGGCCTCGTTCATGGCGCTGCGACGCAGCGCGTAGGGGATGTGCTCCATGGGCTGGGTGATCACCCGGCCGAAACGCTCGAGGAGTAGCGCCCTGTTGTTCTTGCATGCGGCGTCGACCGGGGTGTCGGTCTCGGCGACCGGGCCCTGCGGAATGCGGTTGCGGGACGGGAAATAGCGCGCTGTGCCGCTCGGAGTGAAGAAGGCATGCGGCGTCACCGGCCGGCCGATGAACATGTCGTCATTGAAGTACAGGAAATGCTCGGACAGCCCATCGATGTGGTGCAGCTGGCTCTCGATGGAGTGCGAGTTGAACGTGGGCAGATCCGCGGGGTCACGGAAGATTTCGCGGTGACTGACTACGTGGATGCCGGGGATGTCCTCCCGCAGCCAGACGGGCACCTGGTCGTCCGTCACGATGTAGATATTCGCTATCCACGGGGCGAACATATGGAGGGAACGCACTGAGTAGCGCAACTCGTCGCGGCTGATGAAGCGGGCGTCGCTGGCGGACTCGGCGTGATAGACCTCGCCCTTTGCGGATGCCTTGCGCTGCTGCCACGCAGGATCGTTTCCGTCTACCCACGTGTAAACCGCGTCGACCGGGAAAGCGATGTCCTCGACACAGCGCACCAGGAACTCCGGCCTGGTCGCCAGAGCCGGGGCCGCCGCCCGGGGCGTGTGGTCGGAGACGAACCGGCTGAACAACCGCGGCGCACCGAGCACATTGCCGCCCTCGCCGGACACGGCCCAGGTGACACGGTTGGCCCGGGGCGCCACAAGGTGGGTGCCGTGCCAGCGCCAGAACTCGATGGTGCAGCCGTACTCATGGCCGAACGTCACATGCCGGCCAGTGTCCGTGCGGGACCAGCTGACCTGAATCGCAGCGGTGGTACGGACATCTCGCCACGCCTTCGGGTCACGCGACGAATACGTCTCTGCCGGACTCGCTGACTCCGGGTCGATCGTGCTCAGATGCCCGGGGTACTGCCCCATGCCACGGAACAGGGCCCCGAGGACACGGTCACGGTCGCTCTCCGCAACAGCCACCACCGTGCCGTGATCCGAGGTTCCACGTACGGCGAAGAATGAGACGCCGGTGGATCCCAGCAGGTCAGCGATGGCCGAACGATTGGCCTCGCGGGCACTCAACGGTGTCAGCCGCGGTTCAACGTAGACATCACCCTGACCGTTGCCGACCTGGTGCGCGGACGGGGCCTCGGGGACGGTTGCGCGAACGGTTTCCGCTGTTTCGACAGGCACCCGACGCGTGGCCGCACTGGGGATGGTGGTCAAGACCCACACTCCACCGTGGCGCCCCGCACATGCCGCCGCACAGTCATTACTCCTCGTTCTGTCTGCGGTCGGCGACCGGCAGGTTCCATTCAGCCCTTTGCTCTGGTCCCCCTCCTCGGCGCATCACTACTCATACGCGCGCGAGAACCGAAAGCGAATAAAAGAAAGTTCAACTTTCACAGGTCAACCACATCTTCACTAGATTCATGGCTCGTGTCAATGTTCGACCTGTACGTCATAAGACATGACAAATCAGGGCATAAACCGGACACTTGGTCCACGCCAAGGCCATGGGTCGCTTCACGATCCGTTCGAAAATACGTCTATAGTTCATCCACATCATCTACGCACCGGCCGGCCAACTCCCCCACTCGAGCCCTCCCCATGTTCGAACCCGGCATCGAGAGAGGACCCAGAGAATGAGCCCTACCGCCGCAACCTCCAACGCGCCTCAGTCCGAGCAGCCTGTGACACGTCGCCGCAAGAAGCCCGCACGCCGGCGCCGGGTATGGCGCTGGATCGCGCTCTCCGTCGTCGTCGTTCTTCTCGCCGCCGGCAGCACCGCCTGGTGGATGTACAGCCACCTCGACGGGAACATCAAGGGCGTCGACATCAACAAGGCGCTCGGGGACGACCGCCCGGAGAAGCTGCCCACCAGCGGTCAGAATCTGCTGGTGCTCGGCTCCGACTCACGGGCCGGTGCCGAGAACAAGGAGCTGGGAGGCGGCGGGAGCGTCAGCGGCGCCCGGTCCGACACCGCGATGGTGGTGCACATACCTGAGGGCCGGAGCAGGGCCGTCGCCGTGTCCATTCCGCGCGACACCCTCGTCACCCGCCCCGAGTGCACCAAGGCCGACGGTTCGACAATGCCGTCCGCGAACCGCGTGATGTTCAACTCCGTCTACTCGCAGGTTGGTCCGGCCTGTGTGGTCAAGACCGTCGAGAAGATGTCCGGGGTCCGGATCGACCACTATCTCGAGATCAACTTCGCCGGCTTCAAGGATCTCGTGGACGCCATCGGCGGGGTCACGGTCGACGTTCCGCAGGACATCCACGACACGTCGTCCGGCCTCGACCTCACGGCAGGTCCGCACAAGCTCGACGGCACCCAGTCCCTCGCATACGTCCGCACCCGGCACGGCATCGGTGACGGCAGCGACCTGGGCCGGATCGGGCTCCAGCAGCAGTTCCTCCTCGCGCTGCTGAGCGAGGTCAAGTCGCAGGACCTGCTGGGCAGTCCGACGAACTCGTACAAGATCGCCAACTCGGCCACCAAGTCGCTGACCACCGACTCCGGGCTCGCCTCGCTGAAATCCCTCGCGGACTTCGCCCGCTCGATGAACGGCGTGGACCCGAGCACCATGGAAACGATCATGCTTCCGGTCGCGTACGACAAGCAGGACCCCAACCGGGTGGTGGCGGCCCAGCCGCAGTCCACCCAACTGTGGAAGGCACTGCGCACCGACAAGCCGGTCCCCGAGTCCGCCAAGAAGTCCCCTGCAACAGGCGGCGGTTCTGCTTCCTGAGGCGCGCCTCGGCTCCGCATGCACGGAGGAGCCCCCCTCACCGATCCCGGGCGAACTCCTGGGATCGGTGAGGGACGACTGGTCGTCCGACTCTGGTCGTGATCTCGGACAGGCGCTCGTCTGGGCCTACGGGGCGAGCATTTTTGCGCGCCGGGAAATTCAGCCAGTCCACGGATGAGCACGCAAGTGCCTTGTTGCATGCCCCTGTTGTCGTCGCGATGTGCGCGACCCGCGCCAGTGGATCGTTCTGAACCCGTGTGAGGCCCGACTGACGCCAGGACGGACTCCCTAAAAAGACTCTGCCGTGCCGGGCATCGTACGAGCCCGGAACGGCGGCTACGACAGTTCACCGGGCCATAGACAGGGGTGGAGAACAGCAGTGGGGATGCTGGTGTGTACGACCCGGCATCCCCACGCGCGTCCTACACCCGTCAGGCGACACTCACGCTTTCGATCACGACGTGGTGGTCCGAGAACGCAGAGTCGGCCACCGCGCATCAGCGCCGGGGCTCAGTGCTGACGATGTAATCCAGCTTCGCTGTGCTGTTGTCATACGTGGCCCGTCCTGTCCGTGATGCACTCGTCTGGTCACACTCCTCGTATCCCGCGGTTCCGGGACCGGTGGAGTACAAGCCTTCCGGCCACACCCAGGAAGACGTGTTGTCCGGCGCATCGGGGGACAGCGAGTTGAAGTCACCGCCGAAGACGGTTCGAGGGAATGTGTCCACGATCGCTTTGATCTCCGCGAACTGGTCATCGCGGTAGTCCCAATCGGGGTGGTCCGGGTTACTGCCCAGCCGCGCGGCGTGAACATTGCACAGCGTCACATCCCAATACGTGGCCGTAGCGCACTGGAAAGGCGTCTGCTGACCCGTCCACGGCTGCGTCGTCGGATACGTCCGGGCGCCCGTCATCCCGCCCTTGACAACAATTGCTGTGCCGGGCGGCGTGCTCCGGCCATCATCCTCACCGCACCGGCTATTCCATTTCACTCCGTCCTGCGACCATTGGTACGGGGCGAAGCTCGCATTCCAGCCCGTACCCAACTCGCTCATCAGCAGATTCAGATCGTCCTGGCACACCTCCTGCAGCAAGGCGGCGTGCACATAGGTATTCAGCACGTGGTACTTGACGACACCGATCTTCTGCTCGGGTGTCCCGTAGTCCTCGCAGTGGTACGTCGAACGCTCGACACCGCACATGTTCCACGACATGACCTGCAGATTCTTCGGCTCTGCGGCCACAGCGGACGGCACAGCACAGACCGTACTCAAAACGAGAGCGCTCAAAGCACCCACGCAACTCTTCAACGCACCGAACCTGGTCACAAAACCCCCACCCACTCGACACAACTTTTCCGGGCGCACAGCTTACTCACGCCCACATAAGTGCCTCGCGCCTCACCCGCGCTGTAAAGGCTCCAGAAAGGACTCCGCATTGTTCAGTGGGGAGCACGGAGCGGGCATCGGTCGGGACGAATCCGCTTGAATCACGCCGGATGGGCAGCAGGATCTGGATCGGGTCATTTTCGCCAAGAAATGAAGGGCGGCTTCGGTACCCGGATCGCAAGCCAGCTTCTGTCCGGTGGGGCTACGGACCGGATCGAAGACTGTGTCCTGCAGCAGCTCCAGTCACAAGGGTGTGTCAAGCACGCTCACACCCGCTCAGCGGGATCCATCGCCAGCCCCGGCTCGCGATTCTGTCGGGCCACGTACAACCCTCCGTCCGCCCCGATCATGGCGAGGACCACACGCCCGTACACATCGAGTGCCAACGCCGGTGTCGCGGCGGTCCGTTCGCCCGTCGGCGACCACCAGAGACCGCCGCCCTCGTTCTCCGTTCCACAGGCTGCGAGCATGACGTGCCCGTCAAGATCCCGGTGCGCGAGGATCGTGCAGTCGTAGCCGTCCAACATCGCGCGCAGCACGGTGATCGGCCCCTCGGCCGGTGTGCCACCGAGCGGGATGACCCAGGTGCCCAAACGGTGTGCGACGATTCCGCCGGTAGTGGGGTCGGTCCAGTAGAAGGTGTTCCGATCCGGAGCCGTCTCCAGCGCGACCACGCCGCCCGGAGCGATCGCAACAGGAATGTTCTGTGCCTGCTCGAAGGCGCCATTACTCTCGGCCTGGGTCCACCTCATGGCCTGACCGCTTCCGGGGACCAGGAGCTCGATCCGCCCCGATTCGGCAACCGACACGGCCATGGCGACCTGCGCCAGACTGCCCTGCAGGTCCGTCCACGCCTCCCACTTGGCGCCCTTACCCTCTCGGCGCAGCATGATGCCGCCGCCGGCGTTCCGGACGAAGACGTTTGCCGCGCCGGACCGAGCGACGGCGGGTACCGGGGAACCGATCCGCGCGGCCCTTTCGGGGTCCTTGTGGGGGTTGCCCAGTGACCGCCACGAGGTGATGGGGCGGCCGGTCTGGTACTGAATGGCGTGCACGATGTCGACAGTCGGCAGGTCGTCGCCCTTTTGCCGCGACCGCCGCCCGAAGAAGTGCACATAGGTGTCCGCGCCCTGAGCGACGCTGAGGTGCGTCAGATGCGGAATCGGTATGACGTCCGGCCCCTGCCATTGAGGCCCGCCCGGACGCTCCTCGGTCCAGCGCAGGATGCCGTCCCGATTGCGGGCGTAGGCGGTGAGCCTGCCGTCCTTACCCCGAACGAGCCAGCGACCGCCGACCGTGGACTCCGCTTGCCGCTGCTCACTTTCGACGTTTCGAAGGACACTCTTTGCCGAGGCCCTCCCCTGGGCGGCACGTCCCGACCTGACTCGCATGTCGTGAGGTCATCCTTCCCATGATTGTCAGCTCCCGTTCTGCGGCCTGTTTCATGGCCGACATGCGGAAGCCGGGAGCGCCCATCATAGAATCACCGTTCGAACGACACGGAATCGCCACCCGTCTGCCTGGACGATCATGCTGCCGGTCGCGTACGACAAGCAGGACCCGAACCGTGTGGTGGCAGCCCAGCCGCAGGCCGGTGACCTCTGGAAGGCGATCCGCAAGGACGGCACGATCCCGGAGTCGGCGAAGAAGTCCCCCGCCACCGGCGGCTGACGGACCGTGCGGCGGCCGGTGCGTGACACCCTTCCGGGATGCTGACCGAACGGACTCTGGTGATCGTGGACGCGGCCAATGTGGTCGGGTCGGTGCCGGACGGCTGGTGGCGGGACCGGCTCGGGGCGGCCGAACGGCTGCGGGACTCCCTGGTCCCGTTCGCCGCGGCCGGTCTGCCCGGGCACCCCGGCCCCGTCGAGCTGGTGCTGGTCGTCGAGGGCGCGGCCCGCGGCATCGCATCGGTGCCGGGGGTACGGGTGGAGTCGGCGCCCGGCAGCGGGGACGACCGGATCGTCGGCCTCGTCGCCGCCGAGGCGGCCCCGTCTGCGGACCGCGACTGTGTCGTGGTGACGGCCGACCGGGAGCTGCGGCAGCGGGTCGAGGCGTACGGTGCGCAGTGCGCCGGCCCCCGTACCGTACGGCCGCTGCCGCCCCATCAGGACTGACCTACGGTCGGCCGACAGCGTCGTCGATGCGGCTGTGCCGGCGTCCGTACGCGAAGTAGATGATCACCCCGACGGCCATCCAGATCGCGAACCGGAGCCACGTCTCCGCCGGCAGGTTGAGCATCAGCCACACCGAGGCAGCCACCGAGAGGATCGGGATCAGCGGCACCCACGGCGTGCGGAACGCGCGGTGCAGATCGGGACGGGTGCGGCGCAGCACGAGAACACCCAGGGCGACGACCACGAACGCGAAGAGCGTGCCGATGTTCACCAGCGTCGCCAACTCGTTGATGCTGGTGAACCCGGCGACGATCGCGATGATCACGCCGAGCAGGACGGTCGGTCGGTAGGGGGTGCCGAACTTCGGGTGCGTCTTGGAGAAGAGCCGCGGAAGCAGTCCGTCGCGGCTCATCGCGAAGAACACCCGCGTCTGACCCAGCAGCAGGATCATGCACACGGTCGTGAGGCCGACTGCGGCTCCGAAGCTGATGACGCCCCCGTAGAAGGGATGCCCGACGGCCTTGAAGGCGTCGGCCAGCGGGGCGCTCACGGACAGTTCGGTGTAGTGCTGCATGCCGGTGACCACCAGCGATACGGCGACGTAGAGCACCGTGCAGATGAAGAGCGAGGCGAGGATGCCCCGCGGCATGTCGCGCTGCGGGAGCTTGGTCTCCTCGGCCGCGGTGGCCACGACATCGAAGCCGATGAAGGCGAAGAAGACGACGGACGCGGCGGTGAAGACGCCCAGGACGCCGAAGTTCGTCGGCGCGTAGCCGAAGATCAGCTGGATCAGCGGCGCGTTCAGTCCGGAGCCGGACGGCTGCGGCTGAGCCGGCGGGATGAAGGGCGCGTAGTTGGCGGCCTTGATGAAGAAGAGCCCCGCGATGATCACGATCAGGACGACGGCCAGCTTGATGGCGACCACAACGGTCGTGACCCGGGCGGAGAGCTTCATGCCGAGCACCAGGATGACGGTCAGAACGAGGACCAGGAGGAAGGCCAGGAGATCGAAGCCGAATCCTGTGGCCACATCCGGCCCGGCGAGCACGGCGGGCATGTCCCAGCCGGCGTTGTCCATCAGCGAACGGACATAGCCGGACCAGCCGACCGCCACCACCGCCGTGCCCAGCGCGAATTCGAGCACGAGGTCCCAGCCGATGATCCAGGCGATCAGTTCACCCAGCGAGGCATACGCGAAGGTGTACGCGGACCCCGCGACCGGCACGGTGGAGGCGAACTCGGCGTAGCAGAGGGCGGCAAGGGCGCAGACGATGGCGGCGGCCACGAAGGCGAGTGCGGTGGCAGGCCCCGCCGACTCCTTCGCCACCTTGCCCGTGAGGACGAAGATGCCGGTGCCGATGATGACGCCCACTCCGAAGACCGTGAGGTCCAGGGCGGAGAGGGACTTCCTGAGAGCGTGCTCCGGCTCCTCGGTATCACGGATGGACTGTTCCACCGTCTTGGTCCGGAACAGCCCGCCTCTGGTGGGTGGTGTGTCCTGCTGCGCAGTCACCGGCGTACCTCCACGCACTCGTCGTGAACGCCATGATTGGGACATCACGGCGGCGCAGGGCGCCACGTCGAGCGATTTCACGCAAATGGGCCGGTCGGACCACCCGTACAGGGTGCTCCGACCGGCCCCTTGGCCGTATCGCTCGTCGCTCGTTCGGACCCGTGCGAGCACGGGCCCGTGTCGCGCAGGTCAGTCCCGGGCGGGCTCGATCACGGAGGGCCTGTCGGCGTCGCTCTCGTAGCGGCCGTCCAGCTTGGAGACGAGACCGGTGACCTGACGGGCGATGTCCGGCGCGGTCAGCCCGATCTCCGCCATGACCTCCTTGCGGGAGGCGTGGTCGAGGAAGCGCGGCGGGATACCGAAGTCGCGCAGCGGTACGTCGACTCCGGCGTCGCGCAGCGACTGGGCGACGGCGGAGCCGACACCGCCGGCCCGGCTGTTGTCCTCGACGGTGACGACGACACGGTGCTGCTCGGCGAGCGGGGCCATGGCCTCGTCGACCGGCTTGACCCAGCGCGGATCGACGACCGTCGTCGTGATGCCCTGGGCGTCCAGCAGATCGGCGATCTCCAGGCACATCGGGGCGAGCGCGCCGACGGAGACCAGAAGGACGTCCGGGCGGGCCGTGTCGGCCCTGCGGAGCACGTCCATGCCACCGACCCTGCCGACGGCCTTGACGGACGGGCCGACTGCACCCTTGGAGAAGCGGACGACGGTCGGGGCGTCATCGACCTCGACGGCCTCGCGCAGCTGGGCGCGGACCTGGTCGGCGTCGCGCGGGGCGGCGATCCGCAGGTCCGGCACACACTGCAGGATCGACATGTCCCACATGCCGTTGTGCGAGGCGCCGTCGGTGCCGGTGATCCCCGCCCGGTCCAGGACGAACGTGACACCGCACTTGTGCAGGGCGACATCCATCAGGACCTGGTCGAAGGCCCGGTTGAGGAACGTGGCGTACACCGCGAAGACGGGGTGCAGCCCACCGGTGGCGAGGCCCGCCGCGGAGACCGCGCCGTGCTGCTCGGCGATGCCGACGTCGTAGATCCGGTCCGGGAATTCCTTCTCGAAATTGCTGAGGCCGACCGGCTGGAGCATGGCCGCGGTGATCGCGACGATGTCCTTGCGCTCCTTGCCGAGCTTGACCATCTCCTCGCCGAAGACGGAGGTCCAGTCGAGGCCGGAAGTGGCGACGGGGAGGCCGGTGTCGGGGTGGATCTTGCCGACGGCGTGGAAGCGGTCGGCCTCGTCGAGGAGGGCGGGGGTGTAGCCGCGGCCCTTCTCGGTGATGCAGTGCACGATGACCGGCCCACCGAAGCGCTTGGCCCGCTGCAGCGCGGACTCCAGGGCCTCGATGTCGTGGCCGTCGATCGGGCCGACGTACTTGAGGCCGAGGTCCTCGAACATGCCCTGCGGGGCGATGAAGTCCTTCAGCCCCTTCTTGGCGCCGTGCAGCGTCTCGTAGAGCGGCTTCCCGACGACGGGGGTGCGCTCCAGGATGTCCTTGCCGCGGGCCAGGAAGCGCTCGTAGCCGTCGGTCGTGCGCAGGGTGGCGAGGTGGTTGGCGAGGCCGCCGATGGTCGGGGCATAGGAGCGCTCGTTGTCGTTGACGACGATGACGAGCGGGCGGTCCTTGGCGGCGGCGATGTTGTTCAGCGCCTCCCAGGCCATACCGCCGGTGAGAGCACCGTCACCGATGACCGCGACGACATGGTCGTCCTTCTTCAGCACCTGGTTGGCCTTGGCGAGGCCGTCGGCCCAGCCGAGGACCGTGGAGGCGTGCGAGTTCTCGATGATGTCGTGGTCGGACTCGGCGCGCGAGGGGTAGCCGGACAGGCCGCCCTTGTTCTTGAGCTTCGAGAAGTCCTGGCGGCCGGTGAGGAGCTTGTGTACGTAGCTCTGGTGCCCGGTGTCGAAGAGCACCTTGTCCTTCGGTGAATCGAAGACCCGGTGCAGGGCGATGGTCAGCTCGACCACCCCCAGGTTGGGGCCGAGGTGGCCGCCGGTCTTGGAGACTGCGTCGACGAGGAAGGTCCGGATCTCCTCAGCGAGCTGTTCCAGCTGCTCGGGACTGAGCCGGTCCAGGTCGCGCGGTCCCCCGATGCGGGTCAGCAGGGCCACCCGTGCCTCCTTGCGTTTGAGCTGGTCGAGCATGCCGATCCGCTGAGTCTAATGTTCCGTCCGGGCGCGAAGTCATCGGGCGGTGTGTTCCGGTGCGGATCGGTGTGTGCGTACATACGTACACGCAGATGCCCGGCACCACGAAGGGTGCCGGGCACAGGCGCGGGTACCGCGGTCAGGCGCGGCCCGCCGTCTTCTGGGTCTTGCGGGTGACGGCATCGATGACGACCGTGGCGAGCAGCACACCACCGGTGATCATGTACTGGATCGGCGAGGCGATGCCCTGCAGGGCGAGGCCGTACTGGATCGAGATGATGACCAGCACACCGAGCAGCGCGTTCCAGGTGCGGCCCCGGCCGCCGAAGAGGCTGGTGCCACCGATGACGGCTGCCGCGATGGCGTTCATCAGGAGCTCACCACTGCCCGCGCCCTGGTTGGCGGAGGTGATCTTGGAGGCGATGAAGAGTCCGCCGATGGCGGCGAAGGTGCCGGAGATCGCGTAGACCGACGTCCGGATCATCACCACATTGATACCGGCACGGCGGGACGCCTCGACGCTGCCGCCGAGCGCGAAGATCTTGCGGCCGTACGAGGTGCGGCGCAGCACGAAGTCGGTCGCCACCAGCATGATCAGGAAGACCACCACGGCGAGCGGCAGGCCCTTGTACTGGTTGAACATGATCGCGGCGGCGAAGGCCACCACCGCCAGCCCGGCCGTGCGCACGAGGATCTCGCTGAGCGGGCGGGACGGGACACCCACCGCCTCACGGCGACGGCTGTCGAAGAAGGCCGACAGGAAGTACGCCGCCACGGCGACCACGGCGAGGCCGTAGCCGGCCGCGACATCGCTGAAGTAGTAGCTGGTCAGCTTGGCGACCAGGCCCTCTGAGTCGAGGTTGATGGTGCCGTTGGAGCCGAGGATCTGGAGCATGAAGCCGTTCCAGAACAGCAGACCGGCCAGGGTGACGGCGAAGGCGGGGACGCCGATCTTGGCGAAGATGTAGCCGTGGATCGCGCCGGCCACGGCGCCGGTGATGATCGCCAGGACCAGGGCCAGCCACTCCGACATGCCGTGGGTGACATTGAGCACGGCGAACGTGGCACCCGCGACACCGCTGACCGAGCCGACCGAGAGGTCGATCTCACCGAGCAGCAGGACGAAGACGATGCCGACCGCGATCATGCCGGTGCCGACCATGGCGACCGAGATGTCCGAGAGGTTGCCAGCGGTGAGGAAGTTCGAGTTGAGGCTCTGGAAGATGCCCCAGATGATGATCAGACCGAGGACTACGGGGATCGAGCCCAGGTCGCCGGCCTTCATCTTGCGCTTGAACTCGCCGAGGTATCCGGCGATGCCCTGCTCGCGGACGAGCAGCCGGGGGTCGACAGCGGTGACGGAGCCGGCCGCCGCGGCGGGGTTCTCGGCGGGCGCGTCGGCCGTCTTCACCAGTATCGGCTTGGAGGTGTTGTCGGTGCTCACTTCTGGGCCTCCCCGTTGCGCGCCGCGCGACGGGTCACGGCATTGTCCGTGGCGCCCGTGATCGCGGAGATGATCTCTTCCTGCGAGGTGCTCGCGACGTCGAAGACGCCGTTGTTACGGCCCAGCCGGAGCACGGCCACCTTGTCGGCGACCGCCTTGACGTCGGCCATGTTGTGGCTGATGAGGATCACCGCGTGGCCGCGCTCGCGCAGCCGCTCGACCAGGTCGAGGACCTGCGCGGTCTGCTCGACGCCGAGGGCCGCGGTCGGCTCGTCGAGAATGACGAGCTTCGGCTCACCGAGCATCGAACGGGCGATGGCCACGGTCTGGCGCTGACCACCGGAGAGCGAGGCGATCGGGATACGGACGCTGGGGATACGGATCGACAGCGTGCTGAGGAGCTCGCGGGAGCGGCGCTCCATCTCTACCTCGTTGAGGACTCCGAACTTACGGAGCTCCCGGCCGAGGTAGAGGTTACCGACGACATCGATGTTGTCGCAGAGCGCGAGGTCCTGATAAACGGTCGCGATGCCCAGGCTCTGAGCGTCGTGCGGCCGGTTGATCTGGACGCTCTTGCCCTCCCACTCGATGACTCCGTCATCGATGGGGTGGACCCCGGCGATCGTCTTGACCAGCGTTGATTTACCGGCGCCGTTGTCGCCTACCAGGGCGATCACCTCGCCGGCGTGGACCTCGAGCTCTACATCGGTGAGCGCCTGAACGGCACCGAATCGCTTGGAGACCCCTCGCAACGCCAACACGGGCGTAGCGGACACGTGAACCATCTCCTTCGCCGCCTGACCGGCGGGGATGCCGCGCCGGGGGAGGGCGCGGTGGTCGAGCAGAAGAGAACAGCAGCGCGGAAGCGTTCCGCCCGGCGCCCCGCCCGATAGCGGGACGGTTGATGTGCGGGGCGCCGGGCAGGCTTCCACGGGTGCAAGTCGCACAGAAATCAGCTGACTTGCTGCCGGAGCGCGGTCAACTCGCCTTGCATGTAAGGCGATTGTCCGACCGCGCTCGCGGCGGGGGCGCGGCCTACTTCAGGCCGAGCTTGTCGCAGGCGGCCTTGTAGTTGGCCGTGCAGATCTCGTCCAGCGTGTAGACGCCGTCCTTGAGGACGGTGTCCTTGATGTTGTCCTTGGTCAGCGAGACGACCGGGACCAGGAACGTGGGAATGCCCTTGTTGGTCGGGCTGTCGACCGTGGACGTGGCGACCGAGTCGAGCTTCTTGCCCTGGGCCAGCGCCACGGCCATCTCGGCGGCGGCCGCACCCTCGGGGCCGTACGGCTTGTAGACGCTCATGAACTGCTCACCGGCGACGATGCGCTGCACGCCGGCCAGCTCGGCGTCCTGACCGGTCACCGGCGGGAGCTTGGAGAGACCGGCGGCCTTGAGGGCGGTGATGATGCCGCCCGCCATGCCGTCGTTGGCGGAGTAGACGCCGTCGATCTTGCCCTTGCCGAGGGCCGAGATCGCCGCCTCCATGTTGGCGTTGGCGTTCTCCGGCTTCCACTCCTTGGTGTCGTACTCCTTGCCGACCTTGACCTTGCCGTCGAGCTCCGCCTTGGCGCCCTTCTTGAAGAGGGCGGCGTTCGGGTCGGTGATCGCGCCGTTCATCATCACGATCGTGCCGCCGTCGGCCTTGGAGCCCATGGCCTCCAGCAGGGCCTTGCCCTGGACGTGGCCGACCTCTTCGTTGTCGAAGGAGGTGTAGGCGTCGATCGGGCCCTCGGCGAGGCGGTCGAAGGCGACGACCGGGATGCCCGCGTCCTTGGCCTTCTTCACGGCGCCGGCTATGGCCTTGGAGTCCACCGAGTCGATGATCAGCGCATCGACCTTGTTGGTGATCATGGTGTCGACCTGCTGGGTCTGCACCGTGGCGTCCTGCTTGGCGTTGGCGTAGATGACCTTCGCCTTGCCGCCGGTGAGGTCGCCGATCTTCTTCTCGATGATCGGCCGGTCGAACTTCTCGTACCGGGCCGTCTGGTTCTCGGGAAGGAGCAGACCGATCTTGAGATCGTTGCCCTTCTCCGGGGAGCCGGCGTCCGTGGTCTTGTCGCCGGACTCCTTGGCGCTGCCGCAAGCGGCAAGCGAGGCGGCCATCGCGGTGGCGGCAACGGCAACGGCGGCACGACGCATACGCGTGTTCATTCTCGAACCTCCCTGACGAGGCCGCGACGTTGCGGCCGAGGTGGCTGGAAGTCAACTCGGCCGCGAAGCCGACGTCAAGGAGTAAATCCTTAACGAGATGACAACGGTGCCATTCGTTATCTAAGTGAAGACAGGGGTGGCGGTGGGGAGAGTGCTCTCCAAAAGGGACGAATCCCCCATTTCGCTCAGTACGAGAGCCAGCGCACCCAGCACCTCCGCCCGGGCACCCAGCGCCCCGGGAAGGACCGAGAGCTGCCGTCCGGCACTGGGAATGGCGTACCGCGACACCGAGTCGCGGATCGGCGCGAGCACCAGTTCGCCCGCCTCGGCGAGGGACCCGCCGAGGACCACCCGGCTCGGGTTGAGCAGGTTGCACAGGGTCGCGACACCACTGCCGATGTGCCGTCCCACGTCCCCGATCACCCGGCGACAGCCCGGATCGCCCTCCCGGGCCAGCTGGACCACCCGTTCCATCGTGAGATCGGACCCGTGGCCCGGCTGGAGCAGGGGCAGGACGTACCGCGCGGCCGTGAAGGTCTCCAGGCAGCCCCGGTTGCCGCAGCGGCACACCGGGCCCGATTCGTCGAGCGTGATGTGGCCGATCTCGCCGGCCGTGCCGCCCGGCCCCCGGTAGATGTGCCCGTCGATCACCAGACCGGCACCGACACCGCTCGCGACCTTGATGTACGCCAGGTCCTTGACCCCCCGGCCGCTCCCCCAGACCAGCTCGCCCAGTGCCCCGAGGTTGGCGTCGTTGTCGACGTACACCGGCACGCCGAGCCGCGCGGCGAGCTCCTCGCTCGGGTTGATGCCCGTCCAGCCCGGCAGGATCGACGTGGAGCCCAGCGTGCCGGACTCCACATCGATCGGACCGGGAACGCCGAGACCCACGCCGATCACCTTGCCCGGGCTGATCCCGGTCGTCTCGATCAGCCGCTTGACCAGCTGTTCCGCCCGCCCGAAGCCCTGCGCCGACGAGGCGTCGACGTCCAGCGGCTCGGACTCCTCGGCGAGCACCTGGTGGGCGAGGTTGCCGACCGCCACCCGCAGATGCGTATGGCCGAAGTCGACTCCGATCACGACGCCCGCGTCACCGCTGAGCGAGACGCTGCGGGCCCGGCGGCCGCCCGCCGAGGTGGGGGTCACCTCTACGGTGCCGCCGTCCTTCAGTTCGCGAACGATATTGGAGACCGTAGCCGCGGAGAGGCCCGTACCTCTGGCGATCTCCGCCTGGGTGAGCGAACCCGCCATACGCACGGCACGCACGACCCGCTCAAGGTTGGCGCGATGCAGAGATGTCTGCGACCCCGGAGTCTCCATCGACTCTCTCACTCCTGCCATTTTCTCCAACATGTGAACTCTAAGCTGAACGTTTTGGGGCACTCCCCGTCAAGACCTTGAGCGACCCGGCCCACGGATGAGCAGCAGCGAACCGGGATGTCCGGACATGCGTCAGCGGCCCCCGTCGGATGACGGGGGCCGCTGTGAGGCGGTACGCGGTTATTTCATCGTGCCTGCGGTGAGGCCCGCCTGGATCTGGCGCTGGAACGAGAGATAGACGACCAGCATCGGAAGCATGGCGATGGCCACACCGGCGAAGAGCACCGGCAGGTCCGTCGCGTACCCCTGCTGCTGCTGCAGCTGGATCAGGCCCTGAGTCAGCAGGTACTTCTCGGTCTCCCCCGAGCTCTGCGGCTGCATCAGGACCGAGGGCAGGATGTACTGGTTCCACTGGCCCAGCACATTGAAGATGCCGATACTCAGCAGGCCGGGCTTGGCCATCGGCAGCATCACCTGGAAGAAGACCCGGGTATGCGAGGCCCCGTCGATGACCGCTGCTTCGTGGATCGCCGTGGGCAACGTCCGGAAGAAGGAGTGCATGAAGAAGACGGTGAACGGCAGGGAATAGGCGATGTACACCAGGATCAGGCCCTGGTAGGTGTTCAGCATGTTGAACCGCTGCAGCGTGAAGAACAGCGGGACGAGCGCCAGGAACACAGGGAACATCGCGCCGCTGACGAAGAAGAAGTAGACGATCCGATTGCCCGGGAATTCGTACCGCGCCAGGACATACGCCGCCATCGCCCCGAGGAGCATTGTCAGCGGCACCGAAAACACCAGCACGATCAGGGTGTTGGCGAAGTAGTCGCCGATGCCCTTGTCCCAGGCACGCCCGAAGACGTCGAGGGACCAGTTCGTCGGCCAGCTCAGCGCCGACCCACCGATCTGCGCGTCCGTCTTGAACGCACTGAGCAGCAGCCACAACAGCGGCAGGACGATCAGGACGGCCCACAGGATGAGAAAGCCGTGCGAGAAGACGTTGAGGGTCAGGCCCTCGGTCCGGCGGTCACCGGGCCCAGGCGACTTCTTCGCGCTCCTCTGCCCGGGGATGCTGTCGCCGACGGCGACCGACGGCTCTTTGATGGGTGTACTCATTGCTTGACTCCCGCTCAGAACTCGATGCGCTCACGGCGGGTGGCACGCAGCGTGATAACGGAAATGATCATGGTGAGGATGAGCATCACGACGCCCATCGCACAGGCGTAGCCGCTCTTGCCGAAGTACAGGAAGTTGCGCATCAGCACCGTCGCCATGACTTCACCGTGATGGTCGGGGCCGCCACCGAAGCCCGTGCCCGGCGTCATGGTCGACGCCAGGACGAACATGTCCATCGCCACGATGCCGAGATAGACCCACGCCGTCTGTACGGAGTCCCAGAGCAGCGGAAGCGTCACCCGGAAGAAGGTCTGGGCGCGACCGGCCCCGTCCAGCAGGGCGGCCTCATAGATCTCCTTCGGGATGGACTGCATCGCCGCAGAGAAGAGCACCAAGTAGAAGCCGACCCCGTGCCACACGATGATGACCATCAGGCACCAGAGCACGAGCTTCGGATCGTTCATCCATTCGATGGGGCTGTTGACATCGACCAGCCCCAGCTTCATGAGAAGCCCGTTGAGCAGGCCGCCCTGGTCGCTTCGGTACACCGCCTGGAATAGCACCGCGAGAATCGCGAGCGACAGCACCTGGGGAAAGAAGTAGATGACCTTGTAGAAGCTCGACCCCCTGACCCCGTGCACACCACCCGCACCGCCCCGGCCGCCCGCATTCACCATGAAGGCAAAGAACAGGGCGATCAGGATGGTGACGACCGGGATGAAAACCAGGAGCAGGATGTTGTGCCAGAGCGCTGTGCGGAAGACATCGTCATGGAACAACGCGGTGTAGTTGTCCAGGCCGACGAAGTCGAACACCGGTGACTGTCCTGACCAGTCGGTGAAGGAGTATCCGATGGTCTGGATGTACGGCCAGATCACGAAGATCAGATACAACGCCAGCGGTGCGAGTAGAAAACCCGCGATGAATCTGTACTGCCCTTTTCGCATGACATCCTGCCCCTGGAATTACGGTGAGCGCCGAGATCAGTCGCGGTGGTTCTTCTTGCTGGCCGGGTCCTTGGCAGCCTTGTCCACGGCGGCCTGCGCGCGCTTCAGCCACTCGGCCGGCTGGATGCGCTTGGACATCAGCTCGTTGGATGCGTTCTGGATCGCGACGTCCATCTCGCTGTACCAGCTCGGGTAGAGGTAGTTGAAGGAGTTGGCGTCGCCCGCCGCCTTCACCGCCTCGACCGTGGACTGAGTGCCCGGACGCAGCTTGACGCTCGGGTCGACACCGTCCTTCAGGATCGTCAGCGAGTTCGCCTCCTTGGCGAAGCTCGTCGACCACTCCTTGGAGAGCATCATCCGCATGAACTCCTGCGCCTCAGGCAGGTTCTTGGCCTTGGAGGGGATGATGAACGGCTCACCGGAGCCGGCCCGGATCGCCTCGAAGGGCAGCTTGCTGCCCGGCAGCAGCGGGATCGGCAGGAACTTCATGTCGAAGTCCGCCGGCGTCTGCTTGAGCTGCTCGTTCTCCAGCCAGGAACCGGAGGGGATGAACACGGCCTTGTACTGGTTCCAGCGGGTCTGCGACTCGGTGTGGGTCAGACCGTTGGTGCCGGGCAGCAGCAGGCCCTTTTCGACGATCTCGTAGACCGCCTCGATGGACGCCTTGGCCGCGTCGCTGCCGACGAAGGCCTTCGGGTCGAGGTTGTCGATCGCCTTCATGGCCTCAAGACCACCGGTCTTGGCGATAAGGTCCATGATCAGGATGTTGATGTAGTACGGGAACTTGCCCTGGTGAGCCAGACCGCCGATGCCGTCGGCCTTGGCCTCCTTGCAGATCGCGATGAAGTCGTCCCACGTCTTCGGCTCGGTCCAGCCCTTCTCCTTGAAGAGCTTGCCGGAGTACCACAGACCCCAGAGCGTGTAGACGTAGTTGAGGGCGACGACCTTGCCACCCTGCAGACCCTGCTCGATGGTGCCGGCGATCAGGGTGTCGCGGACCTTCTTGGACGGGTCGTCGACCGAGGGAGCATCGAGCACCGGAGCGAGATCGAAGAGCTGGCCACCCTTGAAGAGGACGTCCAGCTTGATCTGCTGGGCGCCCGAGTCGTCGATGACGTCCGGCGGGTTGCCTCCGTTGAAGCGCGGCTGCAGCTTACCGGTGATCTCCTGGGTCCCGAGGTGGGTGGTCTTGGTGCCCCACTTCTTGTCGAAGAGGGCTTCCCACGCCTTGGCGTAATCGTCGCCGTAGCCACCCTTGAAGACGACGACGTCGAGCTTGCCGCCCTTGTTGACGCCGAAGGGGTTCTCCTTGGAGACAGGGCCCTTGCTCTTCTTGGCCCCGGTGTTCGCATCGTCCTCGCCGCCGCCGGACGCGCAGGCAGAAAGGAAGCTCATCGTCGGAACGGCGATCAGGCCGAGCGCTGCGGAGCGCTTGATCAGATCGCGGCGGCCGAGACCGCCGTTGTCGCTCTGCGCAGAGGTGGATCCCATGCTCAAGTCCTCGCCTTCTCCAGGACTCAGGCGGTGTACCGGTCACCCGTCGATATCGCCTCAGGCGAAGGGCCCCGCCACCGCGGTCAGTTGCGCTTAGTCATGCAGATATACCGGATTGCCTGGTGCAGTTGGGGGTATCGCGAAACCGTACAGCGAGGCCACCGATTGTGCCCCGCAGCCGTTCCCCTGCCCCCCCATGTCCGCGGCCGTGTGAAGCGGCTGCGCAGATGCCGACAGGTATAGTCCACTTATTGCCAACTGATCAAGATCGAATGCAGGTTTGAGCGGCAGTCTTTCCCGAGTTGAGACCTCGCGGATACATGGGCCCCGTGCGCCCTCGTCCGGGTGTAACGATTTCCGCAATACGGTCGATTCACCCGCCCATCCCCGTCCAACACCCTTGACACATCGCACCACTTGCCTCCCTACTGGATCCTGCACATCGCCCTGACAACGTTGTCCAGTGCGCTTCCTCGGGAGGAATGGCTCGGCATGCAGCCCCGACATGGTTCTCGTAAGAGACAAAATCGCACGGCCGCGCTCATCGCGGCTTCACTGGTCCTGGTGGTGACCGCCCCCACCACGGCCGCCGCACAGTCGGCGAGGTCTGCCGAAAAGGGTGAAAAGCCCACGGGCGACCAGACATTCAGCTCATCGTTCGAAGCGAACGAAAAGCAGCCGGACTGGCGCAACACCGTGGAAGAGGGACCGGACGGGAAGAAGCGGGCATCAGGTATCGACGGCGGCTTCTCCGCCGGAATACCGGGCAATGTCACCGACAAGGTCACGGATCTTCGCGCCAGCAGTGAGAACACCGGCGGCGGCGAGGTGAAGGAGAACCTGATCGACGGGGAATCCTCCTCGAAGTGGCTGACCTTCGAACCCACCGGCTGGATCGAGTTCGACCTCGACGAACCGGTCAAGGCCGTGACATACGCGCTCACTTCGGCCAATGACCACGACGAGCGCGACCCGAAGGACTGGACCCTTAAGGGCTCCGCCGACGGCAAGACCTGGACGGACCTCGACTCCCGGACCGACCAGTCCTTCTCCGAGCGCTTCCAGACGAAGTCGTTCGACTTCTCGAGCGACACGGCCTACCAGCATTTCCGCCTGGACATCACGAAGAACAAGGGCGCCTCGGGCATAACTCAGCTCGCCGACGTCCAGTTCTCCGACGGCGACACCAGCACCCCCGCCCCTGAGGAGATGCGCAGCCAGACCGACCGCGGCCCGTCCGGCTCGCCCACCGCCAAGGCCGGCGCGGGCTTCACCGGGAAGAAGGCGCTGCGGTACGCGGGCACGCACAAGCCGGACGGCCGCGCGTACTCGTACAACAAGATCTTCGACGTCGACACGGCCGTCACCCGGGACACCGAGCTCTCCTACCTCGTCTACCCGCAGATGGGCGAGACCGACCTCTCGTACCCCGCCACCCATGTCTCGGTCGACCTGGCCTTCACCGACGGTACGTATCTGAGCGATCTGGGTGCCACCGACAGCCATGGCGGTCTGCTGACCCCGCAGGGCCAGGCCGACGCCAAACGGCTCTACGTCAACCAGTGGAACAAGGTCGCCTCGCGCATCGGCACGGTCGCGGCGGGCAAGACCGTCGACCGGATCCTGGTGGCCTACGACTCCCCCAAGGGCCCGGCGAAGTTCCAGGGCTGGCTCGACGACATCAAGCTTGCCCCGAAGGTCCCGGAGAAGCGCCGCGCGCACCTGTCCGACTACGCGTCGACGGTCCGCGGCACCAACTCCAGCGGTGGTTTCTCGCGCGGCAACAACTTCCCCGCCACCGCCGTCCCGAACGGCTTCAACTTCTGGACGCCGGTCACCAATGCCGGCTCGACGAGCTGGCTGTACGACTACCAGCGCTCCAACAACGACGACAACCTGCCCACGCTCCAGGCGTTCAGCGCGAGCCACGAGCCGAGCCCCTGGATGGGCGACCGGCAGACGTTCCAGCTGATGCCGTCGGTGGCCAAGGACACGCCGGACGCCTCCCGCACGGCGCGCGCGCTGCCGTTCAAGCACGAGAACGAGACGGCGAAGCCGCACTACTACGGTGTGACGTTCGAGAACGGCCTCAAGGCCGAGATGACGCCGACCGATCACGCGGCACGGATGCGGTTCACCTACCCCGGTGACGACGCGTCCGTCGTCTTCGACAACATCTCCAACGACGGCGGCCTCACCCTCGACCCGGGGACCAGCTCCTTCACCGGCTTCTCCGACGTGAAGAGCGGCCTCTCCACCGGTGCCACCCGGCTCTTCGTCTACGGCGTCTTCGACGCCCCGGTCACCGCGAGCGGCAAGCTCAAGGGCGGCGGCGGTGACGACGTGACGGGCTACCTCCGCTTCGACGCCGGCAAGGACCGTACGGTCAATCTCCGCCTGGCCACCTCACTGATCAGCATCGACCAGGCGAAGCAGAACCTCGCCGCGGAGGTCCCTGCCTCCCGCTCCTTCGGCCGCGTCGAGGACCGGGCGCAGCACGCCTGGGACGACATCCTGGGCAAGGTGGAGGTCGAGGGCGCGGACGCCGACCAGTTGACGACGCTCTACTCCAGCCTGTACCGCCTGTACCTCTACCCGAACTCGGGCTTCGAGCAGGTCGGTGGCAAGGACCGGTACGCCAGCCCGTTCTCGCCGCAGATCGGCCCCGACACCCCGACCCACACGGGTGCGAAGATCGTCGACGGCAAGGTGTACGTCAACAACGGCTTCTGGGACACGTACCGGACGACATGGCCCGCGTACTCCTTCCTCACGCCGAAGAGGGCCGGCGAGATGGTCGACGGCTTCGTCCAGCAGTACAAGGACGGCGGCTGGATCTCCCGCTGGTCCTCCCCCGGCTATGCCGACCTGATGACCGGCACCTCGTCGGACGTCGCGTTCGCGGACGCCTACGTCAAGGGCGTGAAGTTCGACGGCGAGGCGGCGTACGAGGCGGCCCTGAAGAACGCCACGGTGGTGCCGCCGTCGTCCGGTGTCGGCCGGAAGGGGATGGAGACGTCCCCGTTCGCGGGTTACGCGAACACGTCGACGCACGAGGGTCTGTCCTGGTCGCTGGAGGGCTACCTCAACGACTACGGCCTCGCGCAGATGGGCCAGGCGCTCTACAAGAAGACGAAGAAGGAGCGGTACAAGGAGGAGTCGGAGTACTTCCTGAACCGGGCCCGCAACTATGTCGAACTGTTCGACTCCAAGGCGGGCTTCTTCCAGGGCAAGGACGCCAAGGGCGACTGGCGGGTCGCCTCCGACGCGTACGACCCGCGGATCTGGGGCTACGACTACACGGAGACGAACGGCTGGGGCTACGCGTTCACGGCCCCGCAGGACAGTCGCGGCCTGGCGAACCTGTACGGCGGCCGCGACGGCCTGGCCAAGAAGCTCGACACGTACTTCTCCACTCCCGAGACAGCGGGCCCGGAGTTCGTCGGCTCGTACGGCGGCGTCATCCACGAGATGACGGAGGCGCGTGACGTGCGGATGGGCATGTACGGCCACAGCAACCAGGTCGCGCACCACGTCACGTACATGTACGACGCGGCGTCGCAGCCCTGGAAGACCCAGGAGAAGGTCCGCGAGGTCCTCGGCCGTCTCTACACGGGCAGCGAGATCGGCCAGGGCTACCACGGCGACGAGGACAACGGCGAGCAGTCGGCCTGGTACCTCTTCTCCTCGCTCGGCTTCTACCCGCTGGTGATGGGCAGTGGCGAGTACGCGATCGGCTCGCCGCTCTTCACGAAGACGACCGTCCACCTGGAGAACGGCCACGACCTGGTGGTCAAGGCGCCGAAGAACAGCGCGAAGAACATCTATGTGCAGGGCCTGAAGGTCAACGGCAAGAAGTGGACGTCCACGTCGCTGCCGCACGACCTGCTCGCCAAGGGCGGTGTCCTGGAGTTCGACATGGGCGCCAAGCCGTCGGCGTGGGGCACGGGCAAGGACGCGGCCCCGGCGTCGATCACCAAGGACGACCAGGTGCCGTCGCCGAAGAAGGACGTGCTGAAGGGCGAGGGCGCCCTGTTCGACAACACGTCGGCCACGACGGCGACGGTGAACGGCCCTGTGGAGCTGCCGGTGCCCGCGTCGACGAAGGCGGTCCAGTACACGCTGACCTCGGACGCGGCGGCGAAGGCCCCGAAGGGCTGGGTCCTGCAGGGCTCGTCGGACGGCACGACGTGGAAGGACCTGGACAAGCGGTCGGCGCAGACGTTCGCGTGGGACAAGCAGACGCGGGTGTTCTCGGTGAGCACGACGGGAACGTACGCGCACTACCGCCTGGTGCCCGAGGGTGAGGGGACGCTGGCGGAGGTGGAGCTGATCTCCTGACCTCTGCACTCCTGTGAACGGCCGGTACCTCGGGTGAGGTACCGGCCGTTCGTTCGTCCCACGGTGCAGACGGACTCGCTCGTGGCGTGGCGTTCGCGACTGCGCCCGGGCGGCATCGCCGTCAGGAGCGGCGCGTACCGGCCCCGTCTCACTCCGGCGACTGCGCCGGCGCTGCCGCGTGGAGGAGACTCTCGGGAAGGGCCAGGTTCCAGGCGGTGATGACGGGATTCCCGTGCTCGGTGCCGAGCCGGGAAACGGCCCCCGTGGCGAGCTGGAACAGTGTGCCGCCGGACGGCGTCAGCCCCAGATAGCGAGCGGTGAATACGCGCAGGAAGTGGGAGTGCGCCACGAGGGCGATGTCCGCGTCCCCCAGCGGTCCGGCGGCCGCCCGGATCTCGGTGAGCACCCGGTCGGCCCGCTCCCCCACCTGAGCCGGCGTCTCCCCGGGATGCGCCTCGGAGCCCGGGGCGACGCCGTCGGTCCACAGGTTCCAGGACGGCCGGGTGCGGTGGATCTCGGCGGTGGTCACGCCCTCATAGCCGCCGTAGTCCCATTCACGCAGGTCAGGGGTGATACGGGGTGAGGCAAGCCCGGCAAGTTCGGCGGTGCGCCGAGCACGCAGGGCCGGGCTGACCAGGGTGAGCCCGATCTTCCGGTCGGCGAGCAGCGGCACGAGAGCACGGGCCTGACGCTCACCGAGGCCGGTCAGCGGCAGATCGGTATGGCTCGTGTGCCGCCCGGACCGGGACCACTCGGTCTCGCCGTGCCGGATCAGAATCAGCTCGCCCATGGGTGCCGTCCACTCTCTGTTCTCCGCGCTGTTCGCGCCGCGTGCTGCGTAGGTTCGGAACTCGTTGATCCACGATTGCATTCCGGGCCCCCCACGAAGGGGTGGTCGGCAGGTCGTTTCGCGGCGCGGCGGCCCCGTATCCCGCTGTGTTCCATCGCCTGCCGCGGCCGAAGGAACTGGCCCCGACGCGAACCCCCGAGCCTTTTACGGCCCGGAGATCGAAGGTGGCGAGCTACTTCGCCGGTGCCACGGCGCTCCAGGAACGCGCCATGTCCATCGAAGAGGGAACCGATGCCGATCACATGATCATCACATGGTGATGGGACGTCTTGTGCTGCAGGGGCATGGCTTGTGAGATGTCTACGACAGCGGGACGAGAGTGGGGCGGGGCATGCCGGATCCGGTGGACTATGTTGCGCGGCTGCGCGCGGAGCGCGAGGACGCGGGCCGGGAGGAGACGTTGCGGAGGGACCGGTCCCGGCGTCGGCTCAAGCGGGGTCTGGCCGGAGGCACGGCGGCCGCAGCGTTGGTGGGTTTCGCGGTGTGGCTGGTCAGCAGCACGTCCGGAGAGCGGCCTGCCGACGAGCCGTTCGCCGCCGGCCTGATGCCTGAGGGCACGTGGCCCGACGCGTGGCCGGCAACGACCGATCTGCCGTTTCGGGGTTCGCACGCCGCCGACTGGGCGACCGATGACACCGGCATCCAAGTACCGGATGTCAAGGCCGTGAACGGGATACCGGAGGAGCGGGTTTTCGACGCGCTGAATCGGACCAAGGATTTCTTGATCGCGGCCAATCTGGATCAGGCCGTGCTCCACGGCGGGTGGCCCACCAAGGCCCTGAAGATGCTTGACGCGCAGGACTCCTCCCGCGCCCGACTGATCCGCCATCTGCGCGAACCGGGTGAGCAAGGCGGTGATCCCACCGAAATGTTCACCCGCTTCGACCCGGCAGAACTCCGTGTGGTCGAGGACGGCATCAGAGTGCACGGCCGAATGGCCTTCGAGGCAGGGAGCGAGCCGGGTCAGTTGCGTGTACGAGCCGACTACACCTTCGTGTACGCGCTGGGACGTGCGGCCCCGGGTGCCGAGCCGGGGCCGTGGAAGGGCACAGAGGAGGTGGCGCGCACAGTCGTGCGACGGCAACTGGTCCTGGAACTCGACGAGCGAGCGGCACCCGGAAAGCTGGTTCCGGTCGAGTACCGGCGACTGCTCGGCAACCATGACTGCCGCGCAGTCGACGGCTTCGTCCACCCGTACTTCTCCAGGGAGGCGGCGCGGGCCGACCGGCCGTGGCCTGTCGTCGACCCGTACGACTCCGGCAAGGACATCGCCGACGATCGGGACTGCATCGTGCCCTCGCGGACCTGATCGAACAGCTCCCCGGTCCGGGGCGGGGCCAGGGCGAGCCGGCTCAGGGGCACCAGCTGGTGCGCCGGACTGGTTCAGTGCGGGATTCCGTCGATGAGTTCGCGGGCGCCCTGGCGCAGGAGGGCGACCGCGACAGACGTGCCGAGCGTGGCCGGGTCCAGGCGTCCTGCCCACTCGTGAGCGTTGAGGATCACTTTCCCGTCGGGCGTGAAGACCTTTGCCCGTAGCGACAGTTCGCCGGCGCCCTCGGTGCGGGCATATCCGGCGATGGGGCTGTTGCAGTGGCCCTGCAGCACGTGCAGGAACATGCGCTCGGCGGTGGCCTCGCGGTGGGTGGCGGGGTGGCCGAGGCCGCTGATCGCGTCGATCAGCTCCGTGTCGCCCTCACGGCACTGGAGGGCGAGGATCCCGGCTCCGATCGGCGGGCACATCGCCTCGACCGACAGGACTTCGGTGATCACATCCGTGCGGTCGATGCGTTCCAGTCCGGAGACGGCCAGAAGCAGCGCATCCGCTTCGCCTGCGGCGAGCTTGTCCAGCCGGCGGTTGGCGTTGCCCCGCATCGGCACGCACTGGAGGTGCGGGTGGGAGGCGGCGAGCTGGGCGCTGCGCCGTACGGAGGAGGTACCGATCCTGGTTCCCTCGGGGAGCCGGTCGAGGGTGAGGCCTCCGGGGTGTACGAGGGCGTCGCGGATGTCGTCCCGTTGGAGGAAGGCCGCGAAGGTGGTTCCGGCAGGCAGTGGCCGGTCGGCCGGGATGTCCTTGACGCAGTGCACGGCGAGGTCCGCCTGGCCCAGGAGGAGGGCGGCGTCGACCTCCTTGGTGAACGCACCCTTCCCTTCGACCTGGGCGAGATCACCCATCCACTTGTCACCGGTGGTCTTGACGGCCACGACCTCGGTGGCGGTGCCGGGGTGGAGGGCGGCCAGCTCGGCACGGACGCGCTCCACCTGGGCGAGGGCCATGGGCGAGTCGCGGGACACGATGCGGATGAGTTCAGGGGCGGACATGGCGCCCACGATAGACCGTCGGATGCAGGTTCCCAGGCGCACTGCGCGTGCCCATGTCATTGCAGTGTCAAGGCAGTTGGAGTGCTCGGACAGGTGTGCGAGCCGCTTCGGTGGCGCACGTGACGCATCGCCCCGCATCCTCCGGAAGCCGACGGTGCGCTTTATGGGCCCTCAGTGGGTCCGGGGGACCTCGCTCCCGTGTGTCCGGATTTTGATCGTACACAAAACAAATCTGGCAGAAATGTCCGAAGATAAAACGAATCATGCGCCAACCCGTCCCATTTGGGCGCCGCCGGGAGCGGACCGCAGCCGTCACGTTGCCCCTATGTGACTGATGTGTCACGGAGACGGGCTGGCGACGAGCGCCGCGATGCAGTATTAGTACTGTCAGTAAACAAATCGGTCGGTCGGCGGTACAGCCGTCCGGGCTCTCGTCGACAAGAGGCAGACCATGTCGGACCGCTTCACCCCTACCTCCGCGGACAAGTTCACCTTCGGTCTCTGGACCGTCGGCTGGCGCGGCAACGACCCCTTCGGTGACGCCACCCGTCCC